>PLSX01000097.1:500-5677 GCA_003165315.1 Acidobacteriota bacterium | reverse complement strand
CGTTCTTAAATGCGTGCGGACAGCGGGTATCCTCCAAGGCCCGTTGGACGGCGGCAGGAAGCCGTGCCGGCCGGTCCTTCAAGATGAAATCGGCTGCGCCTCGCTTGATGCATTCCGCCGCCGCCTCATCGCCCAAAGAGCCCGTCACCACGATAAGAGGGATGTCTTTTCCCGAGGCCCTGAGGATCTCCAAGGCCTCCAATGCCGTCCATTGGCCAAGGTTGAAATCGGCCAAAATGATGTCGCATTCGATTGAATGCAGATGCTTTCGGAAGGACTGCGGCAGATCGACCACGTCGAACTGGACCTTGTATCCACCACTCTTCAGCAGACTCACCATCAGCTTTGCATCCCGAGGATTATCTTCCAAGAGCAGCACTCGCAAGTGGACTTGGGAGACCGCAGATTCACCCGGTTTTATGTCACTCATTTTACGCCTCACTTTCGCAAGCATCCCCAGCCCACTGCGCGACGTTTCCGATTGCCGGGGTTTGCTTACTCTCCCCAGCCGCTGACTCGCCAGCGGCTGGTAATTTGCCGTCACTTGCCGCAGCGAGCGACAGTAATTGCGCGTCTCACCATTCAAAACCCCTCCCCTCGCACAACTGTCGCACCCCCAATTCAGGGCTTGAAAGCCTCGGGGGGTGGGGGCTGATTTACAACCAGCCAGAACAACCCCAGTAGCTTTACCGTCTGGCGGAAAGAATCGAAATCCACGGGCTTCTGGATGTAGGCATTGACTCCAAGGTTGTAGCCCCTCACCAAGTCGCTTTCCTCAACCGAGGAGGTCAGAACGACGATGGGGATCGCTCGGGTGCGTGGATCGCTTTTCACTTCACGCAGGACTTCCAGGCCACCCACCTTCGGAAGCTTCAGGTCCAGAATGACCAGCCGGGGTGGGTTTTCAAAACTCCGGCTGGCAAAGGGGCCGCGGCAGAAGAGAAAGTCCAGGGCTTCCTCCCCATCTCGCGCCACTTGAATAATGTTGAGAAGGTTTTCTTCACGAAAAGCATGCACGGTCAGTTTGACGTCCTTCGGATTATCTTCAACCAGAAGGATTTCATTGACTTCCTGGATCATAGGTTTCCTCCCAAACCAAGTTGAATTTCGGGGTGATGATCGTCCGGTGATCCCAGGGTGAAATAGAAAGTGGCGCCTTTGTCGAGTTCTGCTTGCGCCCAAACCCGGCCGCCGTGCTTAAGGATGATGCGCTGGACGATTGCCAAGCCTACTCCGGTTCCTTCAAAGTCTTCGCTCCGGTGCAGGCGTTGGAACACGCCAAAGAGTTTGTCGACATGTTTCATGCTGAACCCCACACCGTTGTCGCGGACAAAGACCGCACGAGTGCCGTTTTGATCGGTGACTCCCACTTCAATAATTGCAGGCTTGCGGGGGCGGGTATATTTAACTGCGTTGGAGAGCAAATTGGCGAAGGCCTGCTTCATAAGCCCAGGATCGCACTCGACGAAAGGCAAGGTCGAAATTTTCCATTCGATGACGCGATCCGGGTTCCCACGCGCCAAATCAGCCTTTACCTCATCGACAAGTGACCCAAGCCCGGTCACCTGAAGGCGTAGTTGGCTTCGTCCTACCCGCCCCAGATTGAGCAAGTCATCTATCAACATTCCCATTTGCAAGACCGATTCGCTAATCATTGCGAGAAGATCCCGCGCATCGGTGGAAAGTTCGGCAAGATGTTCTTCCACAAGCAGCTTGGAAAATCCATCGATATGCCGCAGTGGCGCGCGGAGGTCATGGGAGACGGAATAAGTGAAAGATTCAAGCTCCTTGTTCGCAGCCTCAAGTGCGCCTGTACGCTCTGCCACGCGCTGTTCCAGCCGCTTGTTCAGGTCCTCGAGCTCAGCTTCCGCCAATTTGTGCTCGGTAATGTCGCGGACGCTTTCAAAGACCAAGTGTCCCTTTGGTCCGCGGATCAGGAGCATACGGCTATCCCCAATAATCCAGCGCCCATCACGAGTGCGATGGTGCAGTTCCCCCTCCCATTTCCCATCCCGTTCCAATGCCTTATAAAATTCCTCCACGCCCCCCGCGCGGTTGGTTTGCAACAACTCGTGACTGATTCTGCCCACCGCCTCTGCAGCAGAATAACCATAAAGTCCCTCGGCGCCACGATTCCAAAATGTGATCCCTCCACGCGGCTCCCAAACAAAAAGGGCATCATATGCTTGGTCCAAAAGCGCAGCTTGCTGTCGCACCGAGGCTTCCGCTCGCTCACGTTCGGTGATATCGCGCAATATCACGGTAAATAGCTTCTGGCCAAACACATCGGATTGGGAGATGGAGGCTTCAAGAGGGAACTCTTCGCCGTTGGATCGGAGTCCGTAGACTGCCCCCAATTGACCCATCGATCGACGAGTAACGTGGGTCTGCCCAAACCTCCGGATATGCTCTGAGTGCGCGGAGCGGAACCGCTCTGGGATGTAACGATCGAGGGTGCTGCCTATTGCCTCCTTGGCAGAACTACCGAACATTTTTTCAGCAGCGGGGTTAAAGAAGGTTATCCGTTGGTGCTCATCCACGGAGATAATCGCGTCCATGGCGGAGCCCAGAATGGCGCCAAGACGTTCTTCGTTAGCCCGGAGTTTTTCTTCCGCCGTGGCCCGTTCCGCAATTTGGCGATGCAACGCTTCGCACAGGATGCTGATTACACAAGCGGTCAGAACCAAGCGGAGCCATGAATCGGAATGCACCAGCACTGCAATTGATATGAAATGCCGCGGGGGCAGAATGGAATAGCTCGCCCCCAATGCCCCCAGCCCCGTGGAAGCGAGCCCTGGACCCAGCCCGCCCACATAGGCGCTGAGCATGACGGGAAAAAGGAAGAGGGTTAGCGCCTGGTGTTCCGCCGAGAGATTACCAAGCCATAGGCGGACGGCAAATATCCCGGCCGTTCCCGCGACTGCGAGGATGTAACCTAGCCAGGTAAGTCTTGGTCGAAAATATGCTCGCCCGGCATGGGTTGCCCCCCCGTCCTTTGGTCCGGACGAAGGAAAATCCACCTTGCCGATGCCAAACATCGACTCCCCCGTGATCGCCTGAAAATTCTGACCGCCCGATATTGAGGCCCTTCTGCAATCAACCAGCCAAATTGTCTGACTGTGGCTCAATTAGCCGGACTGTTAAAAAATGCATCGCTATCCAGCCATCGTAAATGATTCACGATTAGGATGATGACGATCAGCGCGCACGCCGTTCCCACATTAAGTGCAATAAAGATTCCTGTGGTAAGAGCAACAAGAACTCGGCTACGTGGAAAAAATTCCCAGTCTGTGGGCGCAAAAGGAACGGGCAGTAAGGTCCTGAGCGGGTGAATCGGGAAGAGAGTCGGGAGTAGGAGATATGACCCAAAAGCAGTCTTTGCGCATCCTAACCCACGGCAAGCAGCCAAGCGCAACCAGCCCTCATTGCCTCAGTGGTCACAGGGCTAAGACGAAAGCAACCTTGAACCAGCCTCCTCAATCGACCACAGAATCAAGGGGCGAGAGCAACCAGTCGGGCCTTTGAACCAAGATAGCGAAGCTAGCAGAGGGCCCAACCGCTCGAAATCCAAAGTTCTGACACACAGGAATATGCGACAAAAAGTCTTACAATGTCAAGAGTAAAGCGGGAGACTGGCTTGATTCCCCCCCCGGGGCTAGTTGCAAATCTTATCCTGTCTATAAAAACAATTCATAACACTTTTGTACAGGGTCGGGGATAATCAACGGTGGTTAATTAGGGGGGGCGTCTCACTTCAAGACGGCCTGATGTTGCTGATTCTTTTGCCTGTTAGCTACAATGATGGCTCACCTGAAGAGCCCGTGTGTAATCCTTTAGGCAAGCACACAGCTTAGTTTTTCCCCTCTGATGGTTTTGCGGTTGGGCATCGCGAGCGCTCTGCAAGCCTTTCAAAAGGCAAAGTTTAACCGCAGTCAACGTCGCTTTGGGGCATCACGCCGGGAGCGGCTGTGCCCTCGTGTCCAGAAGGCTGGTGATAGGAATACTCGCGTCTCGCAAGTAAAATGGGATAAGATTGATCGTCAGGCGAGAAACGAAAGCCACCGGTAATCAGAAATCCGTCATCAGTTTTCAGCCTTCAAAAAGAAGCGTCATGTCCTAGATAGGTTTAACTGACGAGTGACAACTGTTATTAGGAACTCATATGAGCGACGAATTTACGGTCAGAGGATTGCCAAAGGCGCAGGGACTTTACGATCCCCGCCATGAGCACGATGCCTGTGGGATTGGATTTGTAGCCAACATCTCTGGCGAAAAATCGCACGACATCGTTATGAAGGGGATCGAAATCCTGATCAATCTGGCGCACCGTGGCGCCTGCGGTTGCGACCCCAAGACGGGCGACGGCGCCGGCGTGCTGATCCAAATCCCTCATGCCTTTTTTGAGGGAGAATGCTCCCGCCTGGGCTTTCCGCTTCCCTCCCCCGGCGAATACGGCGTGGGTATGGTATTCCTCCCCGTTGAACCGCACGAGCGGTTGCAATGCGAAGCCATTGTGGAAGAGATCGTCAAGGACGAAGGCCTGACAGTACTTGGTTGGCGTGACACACCGGTCAATGCCGACACCATCGGCCGCCTGGCGCGCAGCACGCAGCCGTATATCGAACAAGTTTTCATCAAGCGCGCCTACGGCATGGACGAAAATGCTTTGGAGCGCAAGCTCTATGTCATCCGCAAACGGGCCGAAAAGGAAGTGGGCGCCACCGATTTGCGGGAGAAGGGCTTCTTCTACATCCCTTCGCTTTCCTGCCGCACGATTGTTTACAAGGGCCTTCTGCTGGCCCCCCAGATTGCCAATTTCTATCTGGAGCTGTCGAATTCTGAAGTGCGGAGTGGTCTTTGTCTCGTCCACCAGCGCTTCTCCACCAACACCTTCCCCACCTGGCAACTCGCCCACCCCTACCGCTACGTTGCCCACAACGGCGAAATCAACACCCTCCGCGGCAACGTCAACTGGATGTATGCTCGCCAGTCGATCTTGGCGTCCCCCCTGTTCGGCAACGACCTCCGCAAGCTCTTCCCCGTGATCGCACCGGGCGGCAGCGATTCCGCCAGCTTCGATAACGCCGTCGAGCTCCTCTTCATGGCCGGCCGCGACCTGCCCCACGCCATGGCCATGCTCATACCCGAAGCCTGGGCCAGCAATCCCCACATGAACC
>PLSX01000097.1:0-493 GCA_003165315.1 Acidobacteriota bacterium | reverse complement strand
GACGGCCGCGTCATCGGCGCCACCCTCGACCGCAACGGCCTGCGCCCCGCCCGCTACATCGTCACGCACGACGACCTGGTGGTCATGGCCTCGGAAACCGGCGTCCTCCCCATCAAACCCGAAAACGTCAAGAAGAAGGGCCGCCTCCAGCCCGGCAAAATGTTCCTCGTCGATACCGCGGAAGGCCGTATCGTCTCCGACAAGGAAATCAAGCAGCGCCTCTATTCGCGCCGCCCCTACACCCAATGGCTCGCCGAAAACCAGGTCACCCTCGATCAACTGGGCGAGCCTTCCCGCGAGCATCATACCGACAGCGACACCCTGCTCTCCCGCCAGCGTGCCTTCGGCTACACCGACGAAGACATGAAAATGATTCTCGCCCCCATGGCCGAAACCGGTCAGGAACCCATCGGTTCCATGGGCACCGACACGCCCCTAGCCTGCCTCTCCGACCGCGCCCAGCCGCTCTTCAATTACTTCAAGCAGTTGTTCG
>PLSX01000024.1 GCA_003165315.1 Acidobacteriota bacterium | reverse complement strand
CCCGCCTTATCGACGGATTAGGGCCCACCTTATTCCCTTCCTTCCCAAATGATTGCCGCGCTATATTAATCAATACTAACGTCGGTGTTGCAAGATCCCTTGCGGATCGCAGAAGTGCCACCGTAGGGAGAACTGGCGAACTCCAAGAGCAGAAAGACGGGAGAATACATCATGCGAGTTTTGGTAACGGGTGGCGCAGGGTATATCGGAAGTCATGCTGCCAAGGCGCTGGCGAAGGCTGGGCACGAACCACTGGTGCTGGATAATCTCAGTGCCGGCCATCGCTGGGCGGCAAAGTGGGGGCCTTTGTTTGAACTGGACCTCGCGGACGCGGAAAAGCTGCCCCAACTCCTCAAAAAGGAGCGCGTGGAAGCCGTCATGCACTTTGCCGCCAGTTTGCTGGTGGGCGAATCGGTGCAACTCCCCCGCAAGTACTATTGGAACAATGTCGTCAATACCCTGCACCTTTTGGATGCCATGCAGGAGGTGGGGGTAAAGACCATCGTCTTTTCCTCTTCCGCAGCAACCTATGGCAACCCACAACAGGTTCCCATTCCGGAAGACCACCCCAAAGAGCCCGTGAATCCTTATGGCGAAACCAAACTGGCCATGGAGCGCGCCCTGCAATGGTACGGAAACGCTTATGGTTTGAATTGGATGGCCTTGCGGTACTTCAACGCGGCGGGTGCGGACATTGACGGCGAACTGGGAGAGAATCACGACCCGGAAGCACACATCATCCCGTTGACCATCAAGGCCGCGCTGGGGCAGCGCCCGAACGTGGAGATCTATGGGACCGATTACCCCACTCCTGACGGCACCGCAATTCGCGACTACATCCACGTTACGGACCTCGGGGACGCGCACGTGCGCGCGCTCGAACACCTTGCCCGGGGGGGTCAAAGCCGGGCGCTCAATCTTGGCACGGGCCATGGATACTCTGTGCGCGAGGTCATCCAAACTGTGGGAAAGGTATCGTCCAAGCCGGTGCCTTACCGCGAAGGGCCGCGCCGCGCTGGCGATCCGCCGGTTCTTGTGGCCGACGCCAGGGCTGCCGGTACTGTTCTAGGTTGGAAGCCCCAATATTCTGAACTGGAAACCATTATTCAAAATGCGTGGAATTGGCACGTGAAAGAAAATCCGGGAAAGTAGCCCTTTGCGGCACCGATTTTGTTGCGATTTTTTCCATATATTTCGAAATTAGGGGGCGATATTGGGGGTTCATTGTGGATACCCCAACAATCCCCAATAAGCCCCGAGATTTGCCAAAGTGTATAAAATTTACCAAATCTATTCGGAACATACTGACCATCCCAGCCCATCGATTTTCTCCTAAGTTTCTGTAAGTAAAAGCCATGAAGGCATTCGAGGTGACTTGGTCTCACGATTGCCTTTACAATCCACAGGTCAGGCAAACAAATGGGCTTGCCGACTGGGAAGCAGCTTCAATGACATGAGAGAAGCCTCCCCAAGTTATTGGTTCGAAAACAATTTGGCTGGAAGCAGCATCCAAGCGAGGAGTAAGGAAGGACTACTCCAATCCGATACGAGGAATGCTATGAAAAGGACCACTGAATTCAATCGATCAGGCTCATCCGTTACAAATCCACCGGAATTCAACAAGGTGTTTTCCACCCGCGAGGCGCCGAAGCAGCGGCAGCGATCAACCAGAATCCTTACTTCAGGCTTATTGATCATCATGTTGTTTGCCGCCGCGATTTTCGTTGCCCCCACTGCAGCGAGGGCGGGAGAAATCTCCATCGGCATATCGCTTCGAGTGGGCCCCCCGCCGATTCCCGTCTATACGCAACCGGTTTGCCCCGGCCCAGGCTTTATGTGGACCCCGGGTTATTGGGCCTTCGATCCCGCCAATGGATACTACTGGGTTCCCGGCACCTGGGTTGAAGTCCCCGCCCCGGGAATGTACTGGACCCCCGGTTACTGGGGATGGGGTGGAGCCGTGTTTGTGTGGCATGCCGGCTATTGGGGCACTCACGTGGGTTTCTATGGCGGCATCAATTATGGGTTCGGATACACGGGCGTGGGTTTTGTCGGAGGGGAGTGGAGAGGCAGGGACTTCTACTATAACCGCTCCGTGGCCAATGTCGCCGGGGCGCACATTACCAACGTCTACTACCACAACGTCACCAACAATTTCGCCGTGAACCGTGTCAGCTACAATGGCGGCGAAGGTGGGCTCAATGTGCGTCCAGGCAGCGGGGAGCTTGCCGCGGAACACGATCGGCACATCGAAGCAACCTCCATGCAGCAGCAACATGAAACGGCCGCACACAACGACCGATCGCAATTTGCTTCCACCAACCATGGATTGCCCGCTGTGGCGGCCACAGGAAGACCCGGCGAATTCAAAGGGCCGAGAGCGGTGGCGCCGGTCAGGGCAGGTGGAGCTGCTACTCCGGGCGGTTACCATGCAACAAATTCCGACCACACCACAGGCTATTCGGGCTTCCGCAACCCCAATTCAACCGGCCCTGGTGTCCATCAGCCCGCAGGTGAATCAGCCAGCTCGGTTGGACCCCACGCAACAACTTCTGACCGCACAACCGGCTATTCGGGTTTCCACAATCCCAATTCCACCACCGCGGGTGTCCATCAGCCCACCGGTGAGTCAGCCAGCTCGGTTGGATCCCACGCAACAACTTCCGACCGCACAACCGGCTATTCAGGCTTCCACAACCCTAATCCAAGCGGTGGCGGCACCCGTCCGCCCACCACCAGCAATACGTATTCTCCGGGCCAGCCTGCTTCGGGCGGGTTGCAGCACGGAACGACCTCAAGCCAATATCATCCGTCTGCGCCGCCGGCGCACAATGGACCGTCGGGCGGGCCACCTGCAAGAACTGGAAGTTCTCACCCACCATCGTCGCCGCCAAAGGGTTCGCAGCCTTCGGGAGGTGGACACTCTGAAAAAGAACCAGAAAAGCATCGCTAACGGCAATGCTGTTCACTTCGTGGTCGCGGTGGGTTAGGGAATTCGATTGCGGGAGGATCTCGCCTTGGAGGCAGCCCGCAAAGCGGGCGTGGTCCTGTAGCCCGCGGCGAAGCCGTGGGAAAGGTGGACAGACAGAAACAACCTCAGCCCCGTAAGGGGCGGCATCGTGTCCCGTCATAGTCCTTGCATCGCCACAATGGGGCTCAAAAATCTCGTAATCTGGCCGACCTTCCCACGGCTGGTTCGCCGTGGGCTAGACGACGACGCCACTCTGTGGCTTCACGCACCTCAAGGGTTCTTAGAGAAGACCCAGCTCTTTTCCTAAAGCGCGAAGGTGGGTTCCGTCCAGATAGAGTTCCGCCTGGGTGGCATCATACCCTTGCTCAAGAGTGCGGCGTAGATGGAGTGTGGCGATATCGGCGAGCTGCTGGTCGCTCAAATATTTGTGCTCTTTCTCGCGCAGGTCGGTGAGGGCACGGCAGGAAATCGAAACCGTGACAGGCTTCCCGTCGACACGAAAGTCGCAATCGATGGTATCGCTATGCCGGGTGGCAATGGCAGAGAAGAGGTGCACGAACCGAACCTTGACGGGCTGGGGGAGGGCTTGCGCACTAACCTCAAAAGGTGTAACCAGATAGCTCATAATGTGATATGTCCAGACGACCGGATTTGAACCCCTGCAAACGGATAAGTTTTACATTATAAACCGGCTTCCCGTTCGCCGACAAATGGCGCCGGGTGACGGTGTTGGTACGGTTTGATGTTTGTAGCGGCGAGTTTACCTCGCCAAATGGCGGCGTAAAGCCGACTCTACATCAAACTGTACCCTTATGCGGGTGACGCCAAGCGCCGGAGCACGTCTTCTTGCAACCTTTCCGGCCTCTGGGGCGTCTATATAGGTAACTCTATTCTATTGACTACCTGGGGAAGTGGGTAGTCCGAAGCATTCGGCATTATCCACTTCCTCCTTCCATTTCTTCCCCATAGAGTACCACCTTTCCGGAGAGATTCACACGAAGTTCACGGCGCGGGATAGTCGCAACCGACCAGAATTTGTGAAGTAAGGTCTTGCATGAGCATTGTGGCGCTTGACCTCACCTCCATCAGGATGCGAAGGGGACTTTCACCCCTAAGCTTTCCCGCTTCTTAGTTCGTAACCGTCAAAGCCACGCCACTTGGGGCGTTGACGTTGACGTTGCCGGGCATTCCGTTGCCGGTAACTGTAACCGTATAGCTTCCTGGAGGTGTGCCGGTGTTGACTTTGGGAGTGCTACCACCACATGCCACAATCAACCCCATGATCACCAATGCCACGCCAATGCTCAGGAACTGTGCTGCCCTAAAGCGGCGGAAATGGAGCACGTTCGCGGCAAGTGCCAGCAGGCCCCAAAATAGCACCCATGGAGCCGGACCTGTCGGCGGAGGCAGTCGTTGGGCTGGAACAGCGAGCGAATTCCCCGTCGTCATAATCGTGACGGAGATGGGAGCAGTCGTATGGGTTCCGTCAAGAGTGACCGATGCGGAGGAGAATAAACAACTGGAGAGTGACGGCAGACCCGTGCACGCGAAGGTAATCGTCTGGGTGGAATTGTTCACCGGCGTCACCGTAAAGGTGAAGGGCCCCGCTTTGCTTCCCTCGGCGACGCTCAGCATCGCGACTGAAGGCGCGCTGATGGTGAAGGTTGGCGGGTTATTTACGGTTTGGGTGAGGACCGGAGACGTGCTGCCGCTGAAGGAGGAGTCGCCCGCATACTGGCCGGTAATGGAGTGTGAGCCCACAGCGAGCGAGCTCGTCTGGTAGGTCGTCTTGCCGGTACCATCCAGCGTGTTCGAACCCAGCAAAGTTGAGCCATCGAGGAACTTGACGCTTCCGGTGGGCACCTTGGTTCCTGAGGCCGGGGTCACTGTGGCGGTGAACGTCACGCTGCTTCCGGTTATGGAGGGATTGGCCGAAGAGGCCACCGCGGTGGTGGTCCCCACCAGCGATGAGGGGTTCACAACCTGACTCAGCGCGGGTGAAGTGCTGCCGCTGAAGGTCGTATCTCCCGTATACTGCCCCGTGATCGAATGCGTTGCCGCCGTGAGCGAACTGGTTTGATACGTCGTCTTGCCGGTGCCGTCAAGGGTGTTCGACCCGAGCATCGTCGCACCATCGAAAAAGACCACGCTTCCGGTGGGGATGGTTGTGCCGGAAGTCGGGGTCACTGTTGCCGTAAACGTGACGCTCTGGCCCACGGTCGAAGGATTCAGTGAAGAAGTTACCGCCGTCGAGGTGTCCACCAGCGCCACGGCGTTCACCACTTGGTTCAGGACCGGCGTCGAGGTGCTGACACCGAAGGTTGAATCACCCGAATACTGCGCGGTGATCGGATGTGTTCCCTGCGTAAGCGCCGAGGTCATCAGTGTGGCCTTGCCGGTATTATCGAGAGTGCCCGAGCCAATCGAGGTTCCATTGTCGAGGAACGTAACTGTTCCGGTCGGAGTTCCGGTCCCTGATGTGGGCGCCACCGTGGCCGTGAACGTAATGCTTTCTCCCACCGTCGAGGGGTTGGCGGACGACACAACGGTTGTCTGCGTTGCTTTGGGATTGACGGCAAGCCAGACATTGTTGGCGTTTTGGAAGACCGCGAGAGTGCCGCCCACCGATGAGGTCTGCCCGACGAGGAGTTCCGGATACCCATCACCGTCTAGGTCGGCAGCGCTGACGGCAAGGGGCCGTTGGCCCAGGGCCAATGCCGTGTCAATAAAGGTTCCATCGCCCTTGCCCACCAGAAGCTCGGTATAGTCATTGGGATTGCCTAGGAGGACGTCCGGATTGCCATCCTTGTTGACATCCAAAAACGCCAGAGAGGTTGCCCCAATCCCATCCTGGCCAGCTAGGGCAAAAGTGGTTGCAGTCTGGAAAGTCCCATCGCCATTGCCCAGCAGAGTGTAGAGATTGGCTGTACTGGTCGGGGTGGTGGTGCCGTTTCAGATCACGTTTCCGGCCACCACCAGATCGAGCTTCTTGTCATTGTTCAGATCAACCAGTCCGGCAACCGAGTAGTTGGAAGCCGAAGTGGTGGGCGTGCTTGCCGCCGTAAAGGTCTCATTGGCATTGCCCAGATAGACGTGCAGGGCGCCGTTCACTTGTTGCGTGCCACTTGGATCCCATACGCCTTCATCCGCCACCACCAGGTCGGAACGACTGTCGCCGTTCAAGTCGCCCACCGCAAGGCCCGTGGGGTACACCGAACTGTCAATTTTGCTGGGCGTTCCGAGCGTGCCATTCGATTGCCCGAAGAGAACATAGACCCCGGAGACGCCGCCCCCGCCAAATGTCGCGACGCCCACTGCAACGTCCATGAACCCGTCGCCGTTGAAATCGCCTACGGCAAGGCTGATGGGAGTATTGGGGATGGCGTAATCGGCTTCCTGAGCAAAGCTGCCGTTGCCCTGGTTGATCAGCACGCCGATTGCCGGCCCCGTGTTGCTGTTCCCGGCTGCGACCACATCCGGCTTGTTGTCGCCGTTCATGTCGGCGACGGCGATGAGGGAAGGCGAGACAGTGGTTGCGCTTGTGATCGCCGTGCCCAACTTCCCGGTACCGTCTCCCGGCAGCACGACCAAGGAGCTATTCGTCCGCACCAACACGTCATTCTTCGAGTCGCCGTTAAAATCGGCGGCCGCAACCTGCTGCCCGGTGTTGTTGTTGGTTTTTGAAGTGAAAAGCCCCTGTTGATAGACCAGGGAATCGACAAACGTGCCATCGCCGCGCCCCATCAGAATCTGCGACATTGGAAGCTCGATATCGTAACCGCCGTCCGTGTAAATACCGTCGGTACCGGTTCCCAGGAAGATGTCAGGGTTTCCATCGCCATCTACGTCCGTGATGACAACTTGTTCAAAGTCCGGTAGGCTGGCGTAAAGAGGACCGGCGGTAAAGGTGCCGTCACCTTTGCCGTAGAAGATGGCGACCGCGCCCTCCTGCGAGAGCACTACGTCGAGCTTGCCGTTGTTCCGCAGGCTGCCCACCGCAACGCTGGTGGAAAAGTCGAAGTAGGAATTCGTCGTCACCGCAGAACCCGCCGTGAAGGTGCCATCGCCGTTTCCCAGGTAGACAACCCCCTGGGCGAGGACGTCCTTCTTGTTGTCGCCGTTAAAATCACCCGTCACGGCCTGAGCCGGTGCCTGGCCAAAAAAGGTCCGGCTGGTGGCCGAGACCGTGCCTACTGTAAAGGTCCCGTCGCCCTTGCCCTTGAGCGTGGTGATTCCCGGATTGGTCATGACGACGATATCGGGGATGCCGTCACCCGTGACATCGTCGATCGTGATGTCGCCGGGAACGTCGTAATAGACGCCCGCCTTGAAGGTTCCGTCTCCATTGCCAAGGAACACGCCGGTGGCAGGCGCCGATGTGTTGGGATCGGTGATAAAAGTAGCGACCAAGTCGGTGACGCCATCGCCATTGAGGTCGGCGGCGGCGAATCCTCCGCTCACATTCGAGGCCACAACGTGCGTCGTAAACGTATTCGCCGCAAGATAGGTGACTTCACTCGCCAGTTGGCCGCTGTTGGTGAGGGTGGCGGTTATCGCAGCTCCCTGGGGCGTGAATCCGAGCACAATGATGTTGTTGGTGCTGGGCAATCCCAGGAACTGCGAAGCGCAACTATTGGCAAACACGTTCGGGGTCGTCGATAGTCCCGCTAAAATATGAAAATAGCTATGGGCACCGTATAGAGAAGTTATGACGGCAGCCGTTGGTGTCGAAGCCGAAGCATGGAGAATATCCTCGGTCAGGCTGCAATCGGTCCCGCGTCGGAAGGCAGCTGAGTACGCTGCAGTTGCCTTTGTAGCATCGGGATTGTTCAATACGAAACTGAGAGTTACAAGGCGGTTGCCGAGAAATGGAAGCGTAGGCACACTCGACGTCAAGTCGAAGCTTGAACTGGCAGCCGACTGAACATCTAAAGGATGTGGACGAAAAGGGGATATGTCCCCCGGATAGGGCGAGTCATTAGGCGGAGGCGGAGGGGGAGGAGGCGGGGGTGGAGGAGGTGTAAATTCAAACTTAAAAATCGGTATCCATGGTGCGCAATACTGCGGCGGGGGTGGAGGGATGGAGGGGGGTGGAGGAGGCGGGACAAAATCATCCTGGCAGCCATTCGATGGCATCATCTTAGACTTATCCACCGCAACGCCACCACCGGGAGCAGCCCATGTTCCCTGAACCAGGGCTTGGGCCTTCGCCCTTTGACCCGCGAGCAGCCACATAACGGCCAACACGAAGCCAAGCGCAATTCTGCGGCTGGAAAGAGTTTTGGGGATGAACTCGAGGAACGTCCGATTTGAGCTTACAGAGACGGGAGCCATCTGAAACCTCCAAATGGAATTGCTTCTCTATCAATTGGATTAAGTTGTTTGTTCGGTTGGAAAATCAGGCCCTGATCCGCTACCAGCGCAGAATACCATCTTTATCAGCAGGGCGCAACTTCGCGGATGCCCCGCGCCATTGCGAGGCTAGATGTATGGGCACGCAACTCGGGCACCGCGGATGCCCTGCACGCACAACCATTCGGCCATTTGCCGGGAATCAGTAGATCCCGTCTGTCCCGATTGTTCAAAGCTGCAAGTAGGTGCGCAGGGACGGGTCGGAGCGGACCTTCCTGATATGGCCGTCGATCCAGTAGTGGAGAAGTCCGGGGGCGGCAAAGAAATAGAAAATGATGGGGTTGCGCATCCCAATATTCATCAGGCCCACCCCATCCCTCAGAACGAACCGTGGAACAACATCGAAAATATTGGCGTAGAGCGGGGTAGCGCGGGGAAAGGCAGCGAAGAGTTATTCGCCTCCGAGACGAATTACTCCGCGGTACTTACCCCTTTTCCGATAATAAATCCCGTCGTGAGTTGGATTCGAAGCATCGCTCATACCTGCGACCGCAACACATCATTTCAGCTTGGGCTCAATTCCCATGGCGTCCCGCTCGCCACGCACCACGCGGCCCAGCCTTCCTGGTGCTGGTGTAGATCTCCCATCGCTTGCACTCGGAGCGAAGCTTTGGAGTGCGTGCAGCTCGCTGCCGCTATTGCTTCCAGCCAGCTTGCTGGCGGGAAATCGATCGGGAACGATGAGTCGTGGATGGAGCGGGATTCTCGCAGGCTGGAATGTGCCCGGGTACGATGCACGAGGAGTGCGGCGATGACTCGGATTTTCGCAAGCAAGCTTCCGAAAAAGGAAAGCGGCAGTCCGCCGCGGCGGAAATGCACTCAAAGCCTTCGCTCCATAGGAATGAATTGGATTTGAAGCGATGGGTAGGACTTTCGCAAGCAAGCTTGCGAAAAGGAAAGCGGCAGCAAGCTGCGCGCACTCCAAAGCTTCGCTCCGTCTCCCCGAGCAGGCTAGTCGCGGGTTTTCCTGGGAAGGCAGGCATGGTCAACGATTTTCTGACCTTGTGCTATTCGAGCAGAAGATGCGGTCAAGCCCACTTACCAAATCGTTTGATCCCTCCGGTGAGGGGCGGTGCTCCGCCGGTTCCGGTAACAGTCTCGATTTCAAATTCCAGGGTGACATTCTCCAATCTCTGCACTCGATTGGGGTCTGGCGCCGGCAAACTAGCCTGATAAGTCTTGTATCCGACGATCGCGCCGTTCGTAAGCTGGATTCTCTGAAAAACGGTTCCCTTCCCGTCTCCGGACGGTTTCGCGAAATCGATTTGAGCGGAAGGAATAGATTCGTTTGAGGCAGGTAACGCCGAGGTGCGCGCCCTTTGGCGTTCCTACGCGGCTTTTCAAACGGAAGTGCCAATCATCACCAAGGCACGCCCGCGCGAACGCGCTGGGAATTGGGGAACGGCCGCAAGGAGCGCGGAAGGCGCGCTACACTGTTTTCTTGCAACGGTAATTCAGCTTCTGAAACTCGACAGCAATTGTCCCGCCTGAATCGAGCAACCATTCGCAGCGGAGGTATTTCGACGCCGCCGCCGAGACCTCGTAGGTGTAAATCTGTCCCAGGGTTTTTCCTGGCGTGAACCACAACGGTTTCCCGCTGGGAATGTCGACTATGACCTTGCGGATGCCCTCAAATGTGAATGTGTGCAGAAGCTCTTTCTCGTAGCTGAGAGCACGCAGTTGCACAATGCTATTGCCGTTGCCGGGCCTGCCAAACCTCAGTCTTTGAAAGTCATCTTCCGCCTCGGAGACGGCATCCCCCATGCTGAGGCTGAGCAGAAAGCCATCGTGTAAACAAGTTTCAGCCCAACCCCACCGAAAAAACTTGTATGCGCTCGGACCAAGACGCTCAGCGATTTTGTCCAGATGTTTGTAATAAAGCCGTAGTTTTCGAAGGTATTCGCGGTCCTGCTTCTTCACTAATTCGGGATCGGCATTCGCGGAGTGTTCATAGATGATCTCGTCTTTTGTGCTCTCGAAGTATCGCAAGTATCACCCTGGGGCCGCCGAATATGCCTCATTCAGCCCTAAATTTGTTTGCCATCTTCGCGGGAAGTTCCACTAAGACCTTCGGCTCAGCCGAAAAGATAGCACCTGATCATCAAGACTGCAAACGGCTGCCGGTTGGTTATTGTTACCGGAAATAAAACGGCACCTAGCACCTTTCCCACCCCGCCGACCGCGCAGAATATCCTATGGGCCGGGGCAGGTGTCTTCCAGTGTTTTCCCCAGATCTTCCTTCTGGATTTCCAGTGTGGCTCGCGGAGTCCTGTTGTGCCCTGACCTGGTGATGTGGAAGACATAGATCGTTTCATAATCGTCGTCCGGCCAGGGAGCCAGGAGTGCCGGACTGCTCCCGTAGGATTGGAGCATCTGCCGGGCGAACTCATACAACATCAAGTGTTCCCAGGCGACAAAAATCAGCGAGTGGGCATAGGCCGGCCGCAGCAATGCCTGCTGGAGTTCGGCAATCTGCTTGTATCCGAGCTGAGTATTCACCGGCAGCCCGAGACGGATGGCCGTCGGTTCGATGGTTGCGAGCGGCCTGACATAGGAGTAAGTCGGCTGCGGATTGCCGTCAGCCACTTGCTCACTTGGATTGGGGGCATAGAGGAAATCCGGCCTGCCAAAGCGTCCAATCAGCAGGGAGGGCAGGGCGAGCGCCCGGTTAAGTCCTTTGCAGGTCAATTGGCCCAGTCCCCCCGGCGGTTTCTCGCCATGCCTCAGGAGTACGATGGTCTCTCCATTGTCCTGCGGCGCCCTTCCGGCAAAGGCGGTGGCGCTTCCAAGCGAGCAGGCCACCACAAGGCTCATTCCACGGAAGCATTGCAGAAAAGCTGATTGTTTCATGGGATCCCTCCTTATCCTGATTTAGCCTGCCAGTTTACAACAGGAACGGCGCCAGAAAGGAAATGTCAGGCACCCTTTTTTCTTTCAAGAAGCGAAGCTGGCTGCACCGTTCGGGAAAAACATCATCAGACATCATTTCCACCATGCCTGCCAGTCTCTTTGCACCGTGAAACTCCTCTTGTCATCCTCCTGGCTTAGGATAATGATGTCCAATCCGCCGAAAAGGCACGATGGCGAGGGGAGATGGGAAGAGCATCCGACTGCTCGCATTCCGGTGTGCTGACGAAGATCAAAGTGCAGGAAACATATTATGAGAGAGGCATAAGGGGTGACTGCGATGCGACTCAAGCAAATGCATATATTCATCATCGCCGCTGTGTTTCTTATGGAGGGCACTGCCTTTGCCCAGGGGAAGAAGTGCGACGTTGTTATTGAAAACAACGTGAGCATGAAAACTCGCGACGGGGTGAGCCTGCAAGCGGATGTTTACCGCCCCAAGGCCGATGGAAAGTTCCCTGTCATTCTGGAGCGCACCCCTTATGACAAGCGGGGTGGAGTAGCTTTCGGCCTGAAAGCCGCCGCCCGTGGCTACGTCTACATCATCCAGGATGTTCGCGGGCGATACTCCTCGGAAGGGGATTGGTATCCGCACAAGTTCGAATCGCGCGATGGCTACGATGCGGTGGAGTGGGCGGCTACGCTTCCTTATGCCAGCGGCAAGGTGGGCATGGTGGGTGGGTCCTACGTGGGGGCAACACAGATGCTGGCGGCGGTGGCTGCCCCGCCCCACCTGGTGGGAATCCTCCCTTTCGTGACCGCGTCCAATTATCATGAGCAGTGGGTCTACCAGGGCGGAGCGTTTGCCGAATCCCTCAACCAACTCTGGACAACTGCGCTTACTATCGACACCCTCGGCCGCCGCGTGGGCAAAGACTCCGGGTCCCTTGCCGGCGGCATCGCGCTCCCGCTCAATGATTATCCCGTGGTGATTCCCGGCGTCTCCACCGGTTTGGCGGACTATTACCGCGACTGGATTGCCCACCCCCGCTACGACGATTACTGGAAAGAGACGGCGATTGATGAACACTTTTCGCAAATTAAGGTTCCAGCCCTCCACGTGGGCGCATGGTACGACTTTTTCCAGGACGGCACCCTGCGTAACTATCTCGGCATAAAATCCCACGGAGGCAGCGAAGCGGCGCGCAACGGCCAACGGCTGGTGATGATTGTAGGCGGTCACGCCGGAGCCGGACCCAAAATCGGCGATGTCGATTTCGGCAAGGATTCGGTGTTTGGAACGTGTGAAAAAATTAAAAAATGGTGAAATTTACATAGCTTAAGTATCTGGGCTCTGGTAGACTGGGGGCATGGACAATGACAATCGGGTTACCCGACCGCGTTTAGCCGCCGTGAATCGGCAGCAGATGGTGATGCGGGCGATGGCTGTGGAGCGGCTGATTGAGGAAGATCACCCCGCACGGGCAAT
>PLSX01000125.1 GCA_003165315.1 Acidobacteriota bacterium | reverse complement strand
CATTCTTGGCCGCACGTAAGAACTCTTCCGTGAGATTCACGAACGGCATTCGTTCTTGCATGGCATCAACCTCTGCCAGAAATTTCTTCGGGTCTACCCGACGATGCGGCCCGAGCACCGATTCCAGGCAGGTTATGGCCTCGCTGTTGATGCTGCGCCGGTTTCGCGCCGCGTTTTCCCTCAGTCGCTTGTGAAGCTCTTCGGGAACATTCTTGATAGTTAGTGTTGCCATGTTCATCCTCGCACTTCCAAAATGCATCCAAAATGGAAGTATATGTCAGCCATAGGGGAAGAGTCAATTTGCTGGCCGCTCCGATTCCTTGTCACGGGGATCCTCAGGGAAGCCCATTTCATCTTCCCGCTCCCACGCGTAGAGCGCGACTTTGTGCCGTTTCCTGAAGTCGCGAAGCTTAATGGAAATATACCGAAGCGTCAGTTGGAGGGCCTGAAACGCGTCTATGCCAAAGATCTCATGGATCCTTTCATCTCCGATTCCCACGATTTGACCTGTGCAGTGGAATTCGTCACCGATGGGGGAGGATTGGGGTTTTCCTAAACGGACGAACACTTGCGCCGTGCCACCATTTTCATCCCCGAGGGTTAGAACTCTCTCGGCTAGGATCTCCCCCAAGGTCCCCTTGCTCATGACGCTGTCCCCCTACTGGCAATTCACGGAGCATTTCGGCTAGTCACTCGTCACTGTTTTACCAGCAGCGGCGCCAGCGCCTGGCCCGTGTAGGACTTCTTCACTCGCGCCACGTCTTCCGGCGTGCCTTGGGCCACGATGCGGCCGCCGTCATCGCCGCCTTCCGGGCCCAGATCGATGATCCAGTCGGCCTGTTTCACCACGTCAAGATTGTGTTCAATGATGATGACGGTGTTGCCGAGGTCGGTGAGGCGATTGAGGACTTCCAAAAGCTGCTTGACGTCGTCAAAGTGCAGCCCTGTGGTGGGTTCGTCCAGGATATAGAGGGTGCGGCCCGTCTGGCGGCGGCTCAGTTCTCGTCCCAATTTGATTCGCTGCGCCTCGCCGCCGGAAAGCGTGGTGGCGGGCTGACCCAAATGAAGGTATCCCAGGCCAACATCGACAATGGTTTGCAGCTTCACCCGGATTTGCGGAATGTTTTCCAGCAGTGGCAGCGCCTCTTTTGCTGTCATATCCAGCAGGTCGGCAATCGACGCGCCCTTGTATTTTACCGCCAGGGTTTCAGCGTTATAGCGCCGACCCCGGCAGACTTCGCAGGTCACGAAAACGTCCGGAAGGAAATTCATTTCGATGCGCCGCAGTCCCTCGCCCTGGCAGGCCTCGCACCGCCCGCCCTTCACATTGAAGCTGAAACGCCCGGCGCGATAGCCGCGCTCGCGCGATTCCGGCAGCATGGCGAAAATCTCGCGGATGGGTGTAAAAACTCCCGTGTACGTGGCGGGATTTGAGCGCGGGGTTCGTCCGATGGGCGATTGATCAATGACGATCACCTTGTCGAGGTTATCCAGCCCTGTAATGGTGCGGTGCTCGCCCGGATCTTCAATCGAGCGGTAAAGTTCCTTGGAAATGGCGCGGTGCAGAATGTCGTTCACCAGCGTCGATTTTCCCGAACCGGAAACGCCCGTCACCACCGTCAGCAGCCCCAAGGGAAACGGCACATCAACGTTTTTCAGATTGTGCGCCCGCGCTCCCAAAACGGTCACGAATTTTCCATTGGCAGGCCGCCGCTTCAAGGGCACGGGGATGCTCAACTCGCCCGAAAGGTATTTCCCTGTCAGGGAATTGGGGTTGGCGGCGATCGTCTCCGGCCGTCCTGCTGCCACCACGTAGCCGCCTTGCTTGCCCGCGCCGGGCCCGAGATCGATCACATAATCGGCGCGGCGAATGGTCTCCTCATCGTGCTCCACCACCAGCACGGTGTTGGACATGTCGCGTAACTGCTCGAGGGTTTGCAGCAGGCGCTGATTGTCACGAGGATGCAGGCCGATGCTGGGCTCATCCAGCACGTAGAGAACGCCGCGCAGCTTGGAGCCAATCTGCGTGGCCAGGCGGATGCGCTGGCTCTCGCCGCTGGAAAGCGAAGAAGCGGAGCGGTCGAGGCTCAGATAGCCAAGGCCCACGGCGCTCAAGAATTCCAGCCGTTCCTTGATTTCGTGCACGATGCGCCGAGCGACAAGCTCTTCCCGCGCCGTCAGGTTCAGTCCGGCCAGCACTTCCTTGGTCTTAAGGACAGGCAGCGCGGTGAGGTCGGCAATGGAGTGGTCCACCAGCTTCACGGCCAGGCTTTCGGGCTTCAACCGCTTGCCCTGGCACTTGGGGCACGGCACCGCAGACATATACTGGTTGTACCATTCGCGGTAGCTTTCCGAACTCGCTTCGTTATACCAGCGATCGAGCAGCGGCAGGATGCCTGAAAAAAGCGTGGAGGCAGGCGCGCCCTCGGCGTTCTTTCCGTAAAGCAAAAGATTCTGGATTTTTCGCGGCAGTTTTTCAAAGGGCGTCTTGAGGTCGAAGCCAATCTGCTCTGCGGCACGAATCAGGCTGCGTTGCATTGCGGCAGAGCTTCCGCCGGGACCGAGACCTCCATCCAGCAGCGGCCGCGACCAGTCCACAATCACCTTGGCTGGGTCGAAGGTGTACTTGCTGCCCAGGCCGCGGCATTCCGAGCACGCGCCGTAGACGCTGTTGAAGCTGAAGGAACGCGGCTCCAGAGCGGGTAGGCTCATGCCGCAATCCACGCAGGCCCATTCCTGTGAGTAGAGCCGCTCCTCGCCATTCACCACCGCCACTTCCACGATGCCCTTGGCCAGCTTCATGGCGGTCTCAATGGAGGAGGCCAGGCGGCCCTCAATTCCCGGTTTCAACTGCAGACGGTCAACCACCACTTCAATTGTGTGATTTTTGCGGCGGTCAAGCTTGATCTCCTCGTCCATCTGGCGCATCTGCTTGTCCACACGAACGCGTACATAGCCTTCCGCTTCAAGCTGCTCAAAAAGCTTGCGAAACTCCCCCTTGCGGCCGCGCACGATAGGGGCAAGTATCATCACCCGCTCGCCCTCGACGTTCGCGCCCTCGCCGCCCTTCTGCAGAGCCATGATCGACGCCACAATCTGCTCCGTGGTCTGCCGGGAGATCTGTCGGCCGCAGCGGTGGCAATGGGCGACGCCAATGGAGGAGTAAAGCAACCGGAGGTAATCGTAGATTTCCGTGATGGTGCCGACGGTGGAGCGCGGGCTGCGGCTGGTGGTCTTCTGCTCGATGGAAGTGGCCGGGCTCAGGCCCTCGATGGAATCCACGTCGGGCCGCTCGATCTGA
>PLSX01000028.1 GCA_003165315.1 Acidobacteriota bacterium | reverse complement strand
CATTCTTAAATGGCTTGATACGGCACCCATGGTGAGAACAACAGCGGGGCTTTGCCATGAAATCCAGTGGCGAAAACGACAGTGCAACGCGGCCGCGATCAGCCCCACAAGACTGTTCCCCCTGAGGCTCATCTCAGAGTAAACTGATTGCTGCGCCGGTTCGTGGCGCTTAAACACCAAGGACTCGGGGATTTTCATGATGATGCCGCACTGCATGACCAAACGCATGGCCGTATCCATGGGCTTGCTGATGGCGCTGTTCCTGCCCATCGGTTCCAGCTACGCCAAGCACAAGAATTCGGCTGAGGAGCCACCTTTCCTCTACCAGGCTGGAACGGAAGATATCCCCAAAGGTTGCGGGGGAAAGCTGGAAGTGCTGAAGGAGGGGTTTGCCTTTCATTGCCCGGGCAAGGATATCACCCTGCCGTATTCCGCCATCACCTTGATGCAATTTCGGCCCGACGTCAGCCCCGAGGTGATGGCCATGAAGGTTCCGTGGGTGCTGGCTCCCGGGCTCACGCGGGTAAGGGAGAACAAGTACTTCACAATTGTCAGCAATGTACACGGAAAATTGCGGGTAGTGGTTTTCCGCGTGGACGAGAATAATATGCGTCCCTATTTTGCCGAAATCGAATTGGAGTCCGGCAAGTCCGTTCAGGAATTCCGCAGCTACGACGAATTCCAGTAAGCAGTTCCCTACCCTGGATTTTGGCGCGCCTACTTGTCCTTAACCAGTACGCCGCGCGCAGGCTCACCCTGATAGAACCACCCGGAGCGGGCGCGTACCTTGGTTCCGGGACGCCGCACCTGCACTTCTATCTTGTGGAATCCCACCTGAGTCGCATTGCTGGGAGCATAGGCCAACTCATATTGGCTGTGGATCTCCGTGGCAATCCGGTTCAGCGCCTGCTGAACGGTATCCTTCCCCCACTTCTGGAAGTACGTACCCCCGGAGTAACGCGAGAAATATTGCAACGAACTCTTGAAAAGAGGCTTCTTCGCTTCCTCCCCCAATCCGAGTAGGATCGACATGATAGGAATGTCAGCCGTGTCCCAGTTGGCCTCCTGATTGGTGGGCGTGGGGGCCTGGTTCGGGCCCATAGTGCGCCCCACACTTTCAGCCACCAAATCGGGAGCGGGATCCTTGGCGGGCTTATCCCACAAACCTCTTACCGGGCTGAAGCCCAATCCATACAGAGTGATGTTGGAATTCATCGACCGCTGAACAATTTCGCTGCGCTTCGACTGGCTGCCAATGTTGTAGCCATCGGAAAAGATGATGACCACTTTGCGATCCTCTTTGGGCCGGTGGTCAAGCTTGGAAAGAGCCATGGCAATCGCATCGTCCAAATGCATTCCGCCGCCGCGCCCGTGGAGCGCGCGCAGCACCGTGTCAAGCTTGTCGCCGTTGGAGGTAAAGTCCAGGGGGATATCGACGTGGTCGCTGTAGGTGATTACGGCCACCTCCCCTTGCGGGCCCATGACCGCGTCGGAAAACAGGGAGCCCAGGGGATGGACTGATTCCAGAAATGGCTGTGTGGTGTCGTTGGTTTCCACCACAATCACCAGAGAGAGCTTGCGCATTTCCGAGTCAAACTGCTTGATGTCCTGAAGCTCCCCATTGTCGTAGACTTTAAACTCTTCCTTTTCCAAGTCATAAACGAATTGCCCGCTCGTATCGAAGACCGTTACCGGGGTCGTGACGTATTGGACATTGGATGTAATTTTGTAAGGCGTTTCCTCATCCCCGGGATTTGGCTGGACAGGATTCCTTTGGGGACTATTGGCCGGGGGAGTATTCGCCTGAACGGGAATCGTCTGGATAGGGTTCGAGGAATCCTGCTTGGGAGCCGGTTGCGCAGCCGGGGTCTTGCCCGCGGCGTCCTGCGCCCAGGCAATCACTACCGGCGCCAGGCAGGCAAGCACCATCAGCAACGCCAGTGACGCAGCCCAGCCCAAAAAGCTGCGCAAAAATTCCCGATTCATGAACAACCTCCCAAGGATTCCCTCTTCTTAGACGCGCGCCAGGTAACTCCGGTTGCAGCCGGATAACTCTGGAATTCTCCGGAAAAGTCGGGGCTATTCGCCCTACGGCTTTGCCAGGGACCGCTGCCGTACCGCTTCGTAAAGTACCACTCCCGCCGCCACGGAAACATTCAGAGAACTCACCGGACCTTGCAGCGGAATGTGCGCCCGCTCGTCACAAACCTCGCGCACCAGCCGATGCAGTCCGCGCCCTTCACCACCCAGCACCAGCACGCACGATTGCGAATAGTCGAGCTCAGTGTAGGTCTTCGGCGCCTCGGCTTCAAAACCGTACACCCAGAAGTTCTGATTCTTCAAGTCGGCGAGTGCACGAACCAGATTGGGCACGCGCGCTACTTTGGCGTGTTCCATCGCACCCGCCGCGGCCCGCGCCACGGCGGGAGAAAGCCCTGCCGCTCGACGTTCCGGAATCATCACGCCACCCGCTCCAGTGGCCACTACGGTGCGAATGATCGCCCCCAGATTGGATGGATCTTCCACGCCATCCAGCGCGACGAGCAACGGATGCCCGCCCTGGGCCACAAGGTCGGAAATATCATCATAGGCCTTTGGCGTGCACACTGCCACCACGTTTTGGTGCTGCGGAGTTCCGGCCGCGCGCTCCACCGCCATGCGCGGAGAGAAGCGCAGCGAGATGCCCGCATTGCGGCAGGCGTCCACA
>PLSX01000145.1 GCA_003165315.1 Acidobacteriota bacterium | reverse complement strand
ACTTAAATCTGTACCACCAGATTTTTCCCTTGCCTCTCTGCTTGAGCATGTTAACTCCCTCCCTTCGCTGAATCCCCTTCCCGACGCAAGCGGGCTCGCTTTCCCGCCTCGCTGAGCTGGTTCCATGGCTTGGTGGGCCTTCCGCCCTGTTTACCATTCTCGCGGGCAATTTCCCGGATGCGCGCAATGCCGAACCGCTGCAATCGTGCCTCATAGCTGCGTTTGCCCAACCAACTCGTGAACTGTCGCAGATCGCTTCCTGTCATATAATTATCCTAAACTGATTAGGTTAATGAAGTCAAGAGCTTTTTAGCGCGGTCGAGCGGGAGGCCTTGAGCCTTCATCAACGATGCGGCGCAATTCGGACGACCGAAGGCGAACGAGCCTGCCAATCTTCACCACCCCGACTTTCCGAGTGAGAATCCACTTCCGAACGCAAGCCCGCGTGACCCGCAACTCATCAGCAAATTCTTCGACGGTGAGGAGGGGGTCCCGGTTCTCCGCCGCACTTTGGCCAGCGCGGGGCTTCGGCTCTCTCCCCTGTGGCTGTGGCCTTGCCTCTGGTACTGGCATCGCGCCCGGCCAGCTTGGGGAGCCGGTGTCCCTTGTCTCCACGTTGCCCTTTCGGGCGGCCAAAGGCCCTACGGGGAAAGGTGCCAATTCCATTTCGTGTTTCACGTTTCGTCCCTTCTTGCTGTCGGCGGTTTGTGCCGCGGGAAATGCCCCGGGTTCACTCATCGTATTCCTCCTGATTTGCGGTATCGCGCGGCACAGTCCAGCGGAACCGCCTTACCTTTTGTATAGGCAGGCATTAGGAGGTCGAGAGCCTCTTTGTACTTTTCATCGTGGGCCTTATCGACGATCGCCTGCGCCTTTTGGGTGGATGCCTTTGCGTCTCTCCCCCTGTGCAGAGCAAGTGAGTCACGATGGCTTGGGTTGCCGTCATTTCGGCCAGGAGACCGAATTCAACAGGGGAAGGCTGCCGCCGACTTGCCAGGGCTATCAGCGTATCGCGACAGCATTCCCCCAGAGGTTTCTGCTCCGCATCGGCGATTGATTGTAGGCGTTCAAAGGCCGATTCGTTCACCCTCACGGCGGTACGCCGAGTGCGATTTAGCCAATTTCTTTCCATGCCGTCAGCTCCTGTTAACCTTTTTGTTTACCGGCAATTAGCCATCCTGAATGCTGCTGATCGCATATGCGACCAGCGCATCGCATTTGCGACCAGCGAGGCCGCAACTCCTTGCGGCAACGGCACATCGCAATTGCGATTGCGAGATCGCAAACGTGACCCTACCAAGGGGTGGGGTGTCAGGGTCCGGTTCTTTCGGACCCCTCCCACCGCCGATGCGAAGCAGCGTTTTTGCCCTACCAGCAGGCTACAAACTGGACGCGCCGATCACTGCGAATGCACATAACCTTGTGCCTGCTTTGGTGCCCGAGCCCGAAAATCTGTTGAACGCAGCAAATTCCCCCCTATTAGTAAAAACCAGAAACACAGCGAAAAGTGGAGCCCGCCAGAAAAAGTTTTCTCTTCAGAATGGCACGTTAAACTATGGCGTTGTTTCTAAAGGTGTACACCTTCGGAGTGTCCCGGTGCCGTGATCGCCGTCGCCATCCCATGTTGCCCCCCTACTGTTATAGGGAACATCAAGAAGGGAAAAAGTAATGAAGGTTTGCAAAAATATTTTTGGCGATGAACTCGACCATGGCCGCCGGCGCCATCGGATGCGGGGCGGAAGATTTCAAGCGGGAGCGCGGATCGGCGCTGGCGATATTTAAGTTTGGGATGGGTAGGGAATTGCTAATCAACGGTTGCTTGTTTGGTCTGGCCGTTAAGGACGCGCAGACGGCGCTCGGCGGTCTTGCACCAATTCTGAAGTCGTATTAACTCGGCGCAGTCGGCGAGGAGCTGTTCGCGGGTAGGGAAGTTGAGGTCACTTCGGTAGTCAGGCTTACCGATTTCCGGCGTTCCTGTGACCAACTCTGGGTGATTTCGGAGGGCACGCGATATTCGGTCAAACTTGTCGGCTATGCGTTCGATCTTGATCGTTTGGTTAGCGAGTTCTTCCTGGGCCTTTTCGTTCTCAGCAATCACTTCGGCGCGCTGTATGGATTTTTCTACGTCGGTCATCGGAAAACCTCCCCTGCCTACTCACTACCAAGGAGAGAGGGTCGCCGTCAAGGGTAATGTGTCGCAGGCGGCGTCCTAGAGGTTCAATAATTCGGATGATAAAATGGGTGTGTTAATTGGTCGGCTAGGGTAGCCCCCGAAGAGCGGACGCATCCCGGCCCGCCTGCCGACCTTCCTCATCCTGGGACCCACGCGGGAGGTGGGCATGAATAAGTCCGCAAGCGTTGTTCCTTACCCTCAGAACGGAATGCGTTTTCGCGAGCGGGTGATGGAAACCGAAGCAACTCGACACGCCTTTTGCTCTCTGGTCAAATCTGGATGCCACGAGGAAAAGCTGACGGTGTTCCTTGATGGTGTCTGTGCATGGCTCAGTGATGGTAGTCATGCAGGACCCAAGCTCTTCCGGGGATACGATGAGGATTTTCCCCGGCGGCTGGCAGAGTTAAAGGCAGCGGCGGGAGTATTGGAAACCCTCAATCAGTCTTTCCTGGGCCGCATTTTCATAGATAGCTGTGATATGAATAAGCGTGAGTCCTTCAAGGCGATTCCATCCTTATTGCGCGGGTATTCAGGCTGGTTGGAACGAAGCTGGAAGAACCTTCCGAAGCGGCTCGAAAAGATTCTTCCAATCGCGGCCCTGATGCGATACGTGCATCGTGAAACTGGCGCATGGCATGACCGGGAAATTGCCGACCTCCTTGCCCTTGCAGGTGACGAGTTCACGTGTACCGACGATGCACTTAAGAACCGACGGAGCGAATGGCAACGCAAACCGGGCCTTTGGAAGGAAGCAGAGAATCTGGCCGAAATCATGGCCCAATAGTCCCGCTCGTACTTGGTGCCTAACAAATGTAGTTCTCACCACCGTGGCCGCGTCGCCTCGACGTAAGATTTTGCACCGAAAATAAAGAACCAAACCATCCCCGGCACAACCATACCGCTATGTCATCATCCGTCATCGATGCTCTCGTCTCCGATTGCTATGGGAGCCTATTTGAGTAGATGGAGGTGGAACAATGCTCACGGTAGCACAAGTGGCGCAGCACCTCGGCCTGAAGGAAAGCACGATTCGGAAATGGGTCATGTGTCGAAGGATCCGATACGTGAAGCTTGGGCGGTGCGTCCGGATTCCGCACGCAGAAGTGGACCGGCTGATCCGCGAGAACACGATTCCGGCGCGTGGGGGCCAACAATGACTGCTTCCGAATTTGTTTCACGGCTGGAGCATGTCAATAAATCGCCCGGCGGATGGACGGCTCGATGCCCGGCCCACGCCGATCACAAGAATTCGCTATCTGTGGGGGAAGGACAGGACGACCGGGTGCTGATAAGGTGCTTCGCGCAATGCACGCCAGAAGCGATCGTTAAGGCTATGGGTTTGGAAATGTCCGACCTTTTCGTGGATTCGGCGATGAGGGGAAACGGAACTAGGAAATCGATGGGAAAAATCGAAGCGGCCTATGACTTTGTAGATGAGAGCGGAAAGCTTCTTTATCAGGAGGTCCGCTTCGAGCCCAAGGATTTTAGACTGAGGCGGCCCGACGGGAAGGGTGGTTGGGTGTGGCATCTTGAGTGTGATGCCAATTGTAAATGCACGGCAAAGTTGCGCCCGGTCCGGCGCGTGTTATACAACCTTCCCGCCGTGCTGAAAGCTCCGCTTGTCCTAGTGGTGGAAGGCCCAAAAGACTGCGAGACGGCTAAGAATTTCGGACTTGTTGCAACCACCAATTCGAGCGGTGCTCACGCCCCTTGGCTTCCAGAGTATTCAAAAAGCTTGAGGGATAAACCCGTTTGCCTAATTGCGGACGCAGACGCCCCAGGTGCGGCGCACACCAAGGATGCTGCCCGTTCCTTGGTTGGCGTGGCGCAAAGCGTGAAGCTGATTGAGGCTCTGCCCGGAGTGCCATTCAAAGGCGACCTGACGGATTATTTTGAGCGGGGAGGGACGCGGGAAACGCTTCTAACGCTGATTCGTGAAGTCCCGGAACTGACACCCTCGGACGTGGTGAAATTGGAGCCATCTAAACCCGCGACTGGATTCACCCTCACCCCGCTGGGCGATCTACTTTCCAAACCAGATACACCGGTTGACTACCTGTTGGATGGCCGGCTCGTGCTAGGAACCGTTTCAGCGCTCGTAGGTAAGCCGAAAGTTGGCAAGGGCACACTCGCGAGGAATCTGTGCCTTGCGGTGGGCCGCGGTGAAGAGTTCCTTGGATTTGGGACCAAGCAAGGGGAATGCATCTACCTGGCTCTCGAAGAGCGCGAAGAGGACGTGCGTAACGATTTCCGGGCCATGGGCGCCGATGGAACCGAGCCTATTTTTATCCATGCAGCGGCGGCCCCGGCGGAAGGAATGAAAGTGCTTTGCGCTTTGGTCCGCGAGCGAAAACCCCGGCTGGTCGTGATTGACCCGATTTTTCGTCTGGCGCGGGTGAAAGACGAAAAAGCTTACGCCGAGACGTATGCAGCCCTTGGCCCATTGATTGACGCGGCGCGGGAATCGGGGTCGCATGTGATGATTCTCCATCACTCGGGGAAGAGCCTCAAGGCTGATGCCATTGACTCACCGCTTGGGAGTACGGCGATCGGTGGCGCGGTGGCCACACTGATCGTGATAAGGAGAACCGAAGCCTACAGGATAATGCAGACGGTTCAGCGCATCGGGCAGGACATGCCGGAAACCGTCTTACAATTTGATCCCCATACTAAGCGTCTGTCTATGGGTGGTACGCGCGATGAAGCCGAGATCCAGAATGTGAGCGGCGAGATTGCGGAGTTCCTGAAGGCGGCCGGGGAACTGAAAACTGAGCCAGAGATTACCGGAGCCGTGGAGGGCAAAACCAAGATTGTGAGGCAAGCCTTACGCCTTTTGGTGGACGAGGGCAAGGTATCCCGTGAAGGTGCTGGAAGGCGGGGAGACCCGTACCGATACGGTTTCTCGTTTTCTTGTTCCAAACATATAGCGGGAACAAGGGAACAAGAAACGCAAGAACCGGGGGAAACTCGCGAAAATATTAGCGAGAATCTCGTTCCCACTTCGGATCAAAAGCCATTTCTTGTTCCCAGTTGTTCTGAGGGTCAAAAGTCGCGTCCTTTGACGCCTGAAACCGGCCTGGATGAAGCCGTGGAGCCGCCTGACGAATCTGACTCATTGGAGCTGTGAGGATGAATAGCGCGGCGGCTGAAATTCTGAAAACCCTATATTCGTTGGGTGTGGCCGTCCGCTTAATCGGCCCCGACCGGCTACGGTTCAAGCCGGCGAGCCGTATTCCCCCGGAATTAGTCACGCGCATCCGCGAAGAGAAGCCTGCTATTCTCCAAGCCTTGCGCCCCGGTCCGGCGATAGGGTCCAAGGAAGCCCGAGCGGAGACCGGCAAGGCGATCACCTGCCGGTATGACTGGCAACCCAGCTACCGGGGGTTGCGACTTCGGTGCGTGGCCCATCCCCATGGGACGGGAACGGCAACTGTATTTCGGATGACTTCCCTCGGCCACGACGTGCTGTTAGAGATGGCCGACCTGGGGATTCTGACGGGCCAAGCGCTGGAGGACTCCCGCAGGCCGCATTGACACTTAGGCGCGGACACCCCGATGCTTCAATGTAGCGGTCGTTCGTGACACTTTCGACTTGGTATCCAGTCGGCGCATTCGACTTGAGAGTTTTGGTTAAGTCAGCCCGCCCGACTCAAGTCTAAGCGGCGATTCCGCGATATTCGGCACGCCCGAAAAGCAGCGCCGCAGGCCGTTTCGCATCATATATGCGTTCGGCCTCCAGGCGGACCTAAACTGGAGTTGGAACTTGACATTGGTGTCAGATGGGCAAACGGGCACCAAGTTGGAGGCGGGAGCCCGCTGAAGTCTGAACTCGCGTCCCACCCAATGTCGGCGTCTAGATCTCCGAGTTCCGTGCAGATTGTTGTTCGGTCAGCACTTCACGGTCGTAGTCGCGTTTGTCCCGCCCAACGTGCTGCCATAATACTGGACCCGGGGAAAACTCGAAACGGCTGGGACCACCCCACACCATGGATCAACGTTTCCAAGTTTCCTCTGCTGAGCCTAATGCGGAATCCCTATGGCACTCACGAAGCTCCACTCCCAATTCTGGCTTGGCGTTAACGCGAAACCTAACTCACCAAAAAACTGACTGGTCTTCAGCGATTCCAGATATTTCGTTGGGTCCGGGTGCGTGTGCCGGGCGGCGTATGAGTCAGAGAGCGTGAAGTACTTGGCTAAGCGGTACTGCCGAGAGAGCAGAACTTCACCCCCAGGCTGTTTAACCGTGATCTGAACGGTTACCTCAGACATATCCCAGCCCGAGCCGTTATAGATGTCACACCTAAGCTCGCCACTAGTGTCCAACCGACACGTGCCCTCAAGCTTTGCGACTTCGCTTGGCGGCAGCTCATCGGAACGGGTGGTTGTCTCGCCTTCCGGCCCCAACGTTGTCCCTTGCTCATCGATTTTCCTGTATGTGGGGTTTTCGGGGTCAAGCATGTAAGCGGCGTGGTATTCCTCCTGGGCACCGTGCCGGTCGTTGTTTAGCTCCAGCACAACCCCTAGGCCGAAGTGCGCCTGGTCATTCTTCGGGTTTAGGCGCAGCGCCTCCCGAAACTCCCACTCCGCGCCTTTCGCGTCACCCTTTTCCCCGATCACCCCTCCAAGCCCGACGTGCGCATAATCATCCTCTGGGTTCAGACGCAACGCCTCCTGAAACTCGGCCATTGCGGCGGTCGGGTCGTTCTTGTGGTAGAGCGCGAGCCCAGCAGCGGTGTGCCCCCCGCCCTCGCTCGGGCTCAGGCGCACCGCTTCGCGTGCTGCTGCTAACGCATCGTCCCACTTCTCCTGCCGCATCAGGGTATAGGCAAGGCTCAAGTGAACGTCAGCGTTTTCAGAGTCCAGCAGCAAGGTTGCGCGATATTCCTGCTCAGCTTGCGCATACTGTCGTTGCTGAAAGAATTCCGCTCCGCGCGCGGCGTGTTGCCGCAACTCGGACTCTCTTGCCTGGGCGGCCGGATCGACCTTCGCTTGCTTCGTGACCTTGGCGGTCTTCAACGCGGTGATTAAATCGTCATCCGCGCCAGCCAAGCGGACTTCCTGAAGGTACTCATCGGTGGGCTCAAAATCGATTCCGCGTTCCTGGACCAGCATAGCAACACGGTGATTCGGCACCTGCCCCATGAGCAGGGCGAAAACCTGCACTTGATTGATTGGCTTTTTCGCGCCCGCGGGCTCGGGCGGCTTCGGCAGTGCAGGTGCTGCACTGGGTCCAGTAGTACTGAAAACGCACGGGGGGTCCTGAAAGGCGCATTTAGGAATGAAAATGACCTCACGCGCAGCAGCAGGAGCCGGCGGCGGAGCCTTCTTGAGCGTCTCGATACGGTATGGTATGGGCCTCGGTGCGGCGCGCAGCGCCTTAACAAATGCCTCGCTCGCGCCTGCGGCCTTGAGGTTTCGGAGAAAGTCCTCCAGCGGCGTAAAATCAATCCCGCGCTGCTCGATCAGTTTCGCGCCCGACTCGTCTCCAAATCCGTCCCTCACCATGTTGCTAACCTGCACCTGCGTAAAGGGCTTCTGCTGTGCCCAGGCAGGCATAGCAGAGGCCAACGTTGTAGTCAGAATCAGAAAGACAAGCTTTTTGCGGAGTCTCATTGCGACCTCGGGAGGGTGTCGTGGACTGAGAAGAAACTACTGGCAGATTCTACCGTACTTTTGAGGGCAATGCGCCAATTTCTACCCTTGACTCCGACTTTGTATTGGTGCATTTATTAGGCATGGACTCTGTGGATGCCATCTTGGCGGACAAGGCGCAGCAACAAAAGCAAATGTGGCAGGCACGGGAATGGACTATCTTCTGCGCCAAGACTATCGAGGCTCAAGCCCCGGACTTCTGGAAAGACCTATATGCCGCTGTGGAGGGATTACTTGAGAAATCCGGGTTGCCCCCATCGGCGTTGCACAAGAATCCCCCTGCTCGGTTTTTCATTCATCAGCCGCGTTACCCGGCAATTGATGTTTTCGTTGACCTAGACACAGCCGCTCGCACAATTAGGATTACCACCGCTCGCCGAGCGAGCAGAGAAACTCCCCTCGCCGAATCCGAACAACGTCTTCCGTTTCTCTTAGACGAGGCGGGGGAACTTTATCTCAAACAAGGCGACACTATCCTCAATGTTGACGCCACCGCGAAGCTAATACTCGACCCCTTTTTAAAGTAACCAGAACAATTCTCCTGACACCAATTTGCCAAATGATACTAGGCCTCAATTTTACATATTGAGGACTCTCTAGGGGCACTTGCTCTGATGAACCTGATTTTTTGAATATTCGATCACCAGAGATTTCACCGGTTTTTTCGTTTTGGTGGAGTCCGTGTAATGGGGAATTCACTTTTTGTTTTTTTTGTGGTGAGCAAGCGCTCTGACTCTTCGCACTGCAAAAATGGGCGTGTCCGGACGCCGCCCCTACCCCCTAGACTGCATTCCCTTGCGATGTCAGAGGCAACGCTCCAACCTGCTCCCTGACGGCTAACGGCCCGGCAACTGTACTCGCGCCATGGTGCAACATGTTTTCCTCGGGAGGCCCGCTCAACCCTCCTCCGCCAGCGCACTGGAATTGGTAGACGATTAGGCGAAGGGGAAAGCCCTGCCACGCACGACCCGGAGCGCGAACGGTTGTAATACTTGGTGTCAGGTGGTAGTCTTTCAGGCAGTGGAGAGGGGCTGGTAATGAGTCGCACCTATGAAGTCGAAGTGCACTGGGATTCCGAGGCGGGGGTCTGGGTCGCGGAGAGTGACGACATCCCCGGCCTAGTGGCGGAAGCCGAGTCAATGAATGCCTTGGTGGAAAAGGTCAAGGTGTTGGTGCCGGAACTCTTCGAGCTGAATGGCGGCCTAGAACTGGGACAAAAGACCATCAACGTCCTGGTTCGCGCCCACCATGAGGAGACGGCTTCTGTACCTGTCGGGTCCTGATGGTAAGCTA
>PLSX01000195.1 GCA_003165315.1 Acidobacteriota bacterium | reverse complement strand
ACGTTCTTAAATGCGTGCGGACAGCTTGGTGAATGATGAATGGGCCATGGTAAGCGCTGGTATGACCCCGATTGGCAATTATCTCTCCTTGGTGTCTGCCTTGAAGAGCGATCGCCGGCTGCCTGTGGTGGATTCCTACGCGGGACAACTCGAGACTATTGATAGGGAAATGGTGAGCGACTCCGATCGTGACACCTACCGGGCTTGGGTCGGGAGTCTGTTCCGCCCGGCGGCACTGGAACTGGGCTGGCAACCGCGCCCTGGCGAAGGGGTGGAGCAGCCGGGCATGCGTGCCACTGTGTTCAGCACGCTTGGGCGGGTGGGCCGCGATCCTGAGGTGTTGGAAACAGCGCGAAAACTCGCACGCCGATACCTTGCCGATCCGCTTGCCATTGACCCCTCACTGGCGGATACGGTTGTCGGTCTCGCGGCACTGGAAGGTGATGCGACACTCTATGATGAATTCCGTACCGCCACAAAGACAGCTAAGTCGCCGGAAGAGTATTATCGTTTTCTCTTCGCCCTGGCGCGCTTCAGTGACCCTGCGCTTCTCACCCGGACCCTTGAATTCGCGCTTTCGCCTGAAGTGAGGGGACAGGATTTTGGCCAACTGCTTAGCGCGGTTATGACCAACCCTGCTGGTACAGACCTTGCATGGGATTTTGCCCGCAAACATTGGGCAGAAATCAACAGCAAGCCGCCTGGGAATACCGGGGGTAAAATTCTCTCTTCCACCAGCGTTTTCTGCGACTCAAAACGCGCACAAGAAGTTAAGGATTTCTTCATCCAAGAGAAGTCGGATGAGGGTGGCATTCAGCGAGCGCTTGAAGACATCGGTAGCTGCGTGGATGTGAAGTCTCTTCAGGAGCCCAATGTCACCGCATGGTTCCAACAGCAAGGCGGTGTGGCGGGCCGTTAATGCGTGGGAACATGCCGTGGCGGCTGGGCATAATTTGAAATTTACGGGGGGAATCGTGCCGCGATTACTCGGGTTGTTACTTTTCATCGCCGGGAGTACTGGTGGCCTTGTTCTCGTTGCGGCACAGCAGGATTTTTCCCCCTCTAACTTGGATCTGACGGGCGACATTCGCTCTCCGCTGCTGGAGTCATCATTGCATCAGCCGCTGCCGGAGCAGTATGTCTGGCTGCCCGTGGTCAAGGATGGAAGCCGCGACAACACATTCTATTTCCACGATAGCTTTAATCTGAAGAGTGTTCCGGGTATGGCCACGCTCTATATAGCCGGACCGGAACACCTTCGTGTTTACCTGAACGGGCGATTGCTTGCGAATGCCGAACGTGATCAGAGATTGCGATTGAGGCCCATGGTGCTGGTCTTGCCCGTGGCGGAAAATTTGCTGATGGGTGAAAACACAATGGCGATTGAGGCATCGCACGGTGACCGACTGGCGGTGAAAATTGTTCCCCGCGCCCCCGGATTGGACGCTCCTGCCCTGACAATGAGCGATGGTGGTTGGAAGTGCAGCGACCACGCTGAGGTTGGCTGGGAACGACCCGGCTACCGCGCCGACTCATGGTCTTCTGTACGATCTCTAGGTGGAATTGAGAGCAACATTGATTCCCTGCGCTGGAATAGTGACGCGGGGATGTATCAATGGGCGGGATACGATGGTATCTCCCCTTTCCTGGCGCACCTCCCCGTACCGGTGGATCGTGTTGTCCACTCGTTTGAAGGCCTGGGTAAGCTGTTTAACCTGTCTGTGATTGCGCCTGTGGATCCAGACGGGGCCGGTGTTGAAGCCGCACAGAAATCGAAGGGCGAGTTTACGGTTACCCTGCCACCTGCTTCCGCCAGCCGTGAGGAATATCCCTACATTCTGGTGGATCTCGGACGTGAGTCTGATGGCCGGATTGAGATCGTCTCCGATTCGGATACTCCAGCCAGGGTTGAGCTTCAATACGGGGAATCGCGCGATGAGGCCATCCACGAGCCTTATCTTGGTGCAACACCGCTCGTCATTCCGCCGCACTCAAGGGCTTACGGGCCAAAGAGCGCCCTCCGCTATGCCCTCATCCGTTTCCTTGCGGGGAATTCGCCGCAGATCTTCAAATCCATCCGCTTCGACAGCATTTATTATCCTGTGAAATATCAAGGCTCCTTCGAATCTTCGGACGTATTGCTGAACCGCATCTGGCAAGTGGGGGCATACACCGCACATCTTTCCATGCAGGATGAAATCTGGGACGCTCCCAAGCGTGATCGCGCTCCCTATGCCGGAGATCTGAATGTAAGCGGCCGCGTGATCGATACGGTGTTTGCTGACAAACCGCTCATGCAACGGACCATTGATGATTTGATGCCTGACGCCGAACATCACGTAACCGGCGACGTCAACGGCATTCCCGGTTACTCGGCCTTCTGGATTATGGATCTGGCGGATCATTACCGGCATACCGGTGACCGCGCCTACCTCCAGTCCCACGTCCGACTCCTCACGGAGCTCCTCGCTTACATGCAGACGGAATTCGATAGTCGCAGTTTGTACATTGTTCCCAATCCGCGAGTTGTCTTTCTCTTTGTCGATTGGTCGCCGGATTTGAATGGTGACACGCCGGAATTGCGTCGCGCTTCAACCTTGGAGTTCGCGAAGGGATTTGCCGAGGGCGCGTGGTTGTTGGGCGAAGCTGGGGACAGCGCCGGCGCAGCGAAGTACATCACCGAGGCAGATGGAATCAGGCAGGCGGCGCAGATGTATCTGGTTGATCCTGCCACTGGCACTTTCGGTACGCGCTGGCAAAGCAACGCTATGGCAATATTCTCTGGGGTTGCCACGGAGCAGCAGGCAGCCGCCATTTGGGAGAAAGTCCTGTCACACCCGCGTCAATTCATGATCTCACCGTACTACAGTTTTTACGTTATCTCCGCCATGGCGGCGAGTGGGCACCGCAAAGAGGCTCTGGACTGGATTCGCGAATACTGGGGCGGCATGGTCAAAGAGGGCGCTACGACATTCTGGGAGGGCTATGATCCGGACTGGCCCAAGGAACATTTTCACGAAATGCTTCAAGCGGACAACACGCAGGGTTTTATAGTTTCCCTTTGCCACGGCTGGTCAAGCGGGCCTACCGCCTGGCTTATGGAGCAGGTGCTTGGAATCGAGCCGCATGGGGCAGGTTTTAGCAAGGTGAGCATCCGGCCGGACCTGGTTGGGCTGGACTGGGCGCGCGGCACGGAGCCGACACCGGTAGGGCCAATCAAAGTTAATCTGCATCGCATTGGCGCGGGCTTGGAGGCTGAGTTGAGTTTGCCTCCGGGTGTCGACGCGGAGGTTTCCATGCCCGCTTCAAGAGGTGCCACGGAGGTGAAAGTTAACGGCCAGGAGGTTCCCGGGATCTCTGCTGAAAATGGCACCCGCCTGCTGATTCGACTCAATACGTCCGGAATCTACAAGTTATCAACGGCGCCGATATCAAAATGATGCTTGATGCGTTTTGACCCAACTTGCACTTCAGGGGTAGGGGCCTGGCCTTGCCGCCTAATAATTGGAGGGATAATGAGAAGCTCCATAAGGATGCGGTTTTTGAGCGGAATCTTGATGGCCGTGATGTTGCACATTATTCCTGCCGGATTGGGGGCACAACAGACTCCGCGGCTCAACGTCATTCTGATTTCGCTTGATCAGCTTCGAGCCGACCAGGTTCATTGCCTGGGGAGTCCGCGCCTTACCACCCCCAACCTTGACCGTTTGGCAGACCGGGGCGTGCGCTTTTCCCATTTCTATTCCGTGGCGCCGTGGACCGCACCCTCCTATTCGACTCTCATGACCTCGCTTTACCCCTCCATGCACGGGGTCACCCTGATGTGGCGGCCCACGGATCCCTTAATCGCTGCAAGCGTGCCCATGCTCGCCGAGATTTTCAAGGCTCAAGGTTATCGCACGGTGGCATTTGTAAACAACGGCGTGGCGGGCAAAGATCTTACGGGGCGCGGCTTTGAGGAATACGATTAAGGCCAGCCCAACGCACAGGCGAAGGATATTACTCAACGGGGCGGCGAGGCATTCAATCTGGCTCCTGAAACCACGCAAAGGGTCATGCCGTGGCTGGATCAGCATCGTTCCGAACCTTTCTTTCTCTTCGTGCTCTTTTTGGAACCGCACTCACCTTACAATCCACCTTCCGAGGATGACATCTTTAAGACCGAAGCTTATCCCAATGAGACCAACACCGGTTACGACCTGAAACGCGGTCACCTGTTTCGTCTTGCGATGATGGGCGATCAGCAGGCGGTGCAGCGACTCTATGATTTGTATGACGGAAAGATTCACTTTGGCGACCGCTACGTGGGCGAGTTGATGGATCACATGAAACAGATCGGGCTGAGTGATAACACACTGGTGGTGCTGACTTCCGATCATGGCGAAATGCTCTATTCGCACCCGGACGAATTTCTGACCTTCGACCATCGCTCGTTGTATGACCCTGTCATGCACGTACCATTGATCATGGCGGGGCCAAGAATGCCCAAGGGAAAGGTGGTGGACGCCATTGCCTCCAACGTGGACACCGCTCCGACCATCCTGAATCTGGTGGGCCTTCCGGCTCCCTCCGACGCCGAGGGGCATTCCCTGCTTCCACTGATTGAGGGGAAAGTGAAGTCCGTAAACAAATATATCTATGGCGAAGAAGACGTCATAGCGCCGCTGCGCTCCGTGCGGACGGAACAGTACAAGCTGATCGAAAATCTGTGGACGGGAAAGGTTCAACTATTTGATCTGTCTCACGATCCAGCCGAGACGCAAGACCTTTATGGTTCTGGCCTTGCCGTTCAGGCCGATCTCCTGCAGCATCTGCACCAGTGGATGGTGAAGAATCATGCTTCGCTCCAGGAGCGCATGGCGGAATGGAGAAGATACTCGCAGGATCCTTGGGCAAGGGAACAGATCACGGATGATCAGACCATTGGCGGCCACATGCTGATTAAGGGCGGCGGGTGGCACTCTGATGAATCGACTGCCGCCGCCAGCTATGGAGGTGGATGTTTGTGGACAGAAGGTGGTGACGGAACCCGAACAGCCACCTGGCGGGTGGACAATCCACTAATCGGAGAATATAAAGTCTACGTATATTACGGCCATCCTGCAGTCGGAGTGCTCGCGACCAATGCGCGGTTTACCATCGGATCGGACGGAAAAGAGGGAACTACCACAGTCGATTTCACGCATGGGTCAGGGGACTGGAGCCTGCTCGGCACCTTCAGGAATCCCCGCTCCGTGGGATTGACCAATGCTGCCAACGGAGCGGTGATTGCGGACGCGGTGAAGTTTGTAAGAGTGGGGGAGTAAGTCTAGCGCTACAAACAGGGGCGGGAGAGAAGTCATAACCTGAAGACTCTGCCAATAGTGGCGAGGGTTGAAGGCGTCGAAAATCCGCGGGCCTGTGCCGGTGGTTCAGATTTTCTGGTCCTGCCGTGCCTTGCAATCCCGGCACCACCGGGTCCAGGGCACTGCCTCCAAACGCGCATTGCTGATCGGCTCGCCGCATTCTTCACAGAGGCCAAACTTCTCGTTGCGAATTCGCGTCAGAGCATCCTCAATGGCGCGCAGAAGCTTGCCGTCAGTTTGGTGCAAGCGGACCTGTGTGGCGGCATAGGTTTCACTGGCGGCCATATCGACTGGGTCACCACGAAGTTCTCCGGCTGTGGGAATAGAATCGGCCAGACTTTTTCCGGCCGAAAGCTCCTGCCGTTTGGAAAGTAGAAGATCCTTGAAACGATTCACTTCGCCATTGTTCATATTCGAGCCCTCGACCCTGCGATTGCTTTGAATGCTAAACGCCAATCACACTATTATACAGCCAGAGTCGCGCTTGCGCATCGGGGATTGGCACTTATGGCAAAATTGAAAATGGAGTCCCACGGGGTTGGCCTGGGTTTGGCTCCGTGATGACCCATCGACCCCTGTAAAGATTTCCGCGGGGTACGATTACCCTCAGGAGACCCGGGATAAGCCTAAACTTCCTTGTGCCCAGTTTCGTAGGTGTCAATCCATCAGATCGGCAACAGATTCTGATGCGAATCGAATTTCATCTCATGCGGTGGGTCGAGGGCGCTTAATTTTTCATCATCCATAACCCGATCATAAAGAGCTTCGGCAACCTGCATGACTTCGAGAGATAGGGTACTGGCAATCCGAACGACTCGAGCGGCCTTGGTATCCGACATCCCCAAGGAGGTGAGCCCCCAATTGATGGCTTCCGAGTCTGTCTCGAAGTAGATTGGAATCTTGGCTATGATGGGAGCCAGGGCGGTAAGTGCGTTAACATAAATTGCTTGGGGATCCATCGCGCGAACCAGTCGAGAAGTGGTAAGGTCCGCCAACCCAATCCCTACAGCATTGCCGTGCGATTCAGGAGTCAGGTCGCGCACAAAGATTCGCCTGATTTTTACCGAGGAAAGTGAGTTGACGGTCGGCCCCTGGGACATGTACCCGTAGACGCTTCGCCCAATGATGTTGGGATCCATTCCCGAACCACTGATGTTCTTCCCCATCTGATCGACGATCAGGAAATCGATATCTTCAAAAGGCAGGCTGGGCATCAATCGTTTTGCCCGGGCGAATAATTGTTCTTCACCAGCTAAAATCTCTTCCTTGCCAAGGACGACGATTTCGGCCGTCTCATGGAAAGGGCCTTCCAGAATCGCGACGCCCCCCAGAATGGGAGTGCATTGCAAGGTGACACTGGCCACTTTGCGAATGACCTGTTCGTGGCCGCGCAAGGCAAACGCGGTATGGCAAGCGCCGGCGCCCACGCGCTTACCCAGGCCGACGGTTATCATCTTCAGCAGGCCGCTGCCGATCGTTCCGGAAAAGTCGGTGTGAGGTTTGATTCGATTGACTAACAGGATTCCGTCCGCCCGCAGAGCTTCCGCGCTGAAATAAACATCAACGCCATCGTCCGTTCGCCCCAGGAGTTTGACTTCCATGGATGGTTGCACGGGCGCTCCTACTGCCTCCATCGTTATTCCGTAATCCGCTAGAACGCTTGCTTGCCCTTCCGGCGTCGCCCCCCCATGACTTCCCATAGCGGGAACGATAAAAGGTTCTGCGCCTCTCTCCTTCAGCCAATCCACGGCGGCGGACACGATCTGTTGTAAATTTGAAATGCCGCGGCTGCCTGCCGTAACAGCAATCCGAGCGCCTGGCGTAATTTGTGAAGTGAACGTTTTCGCGAGTTGGCTTTGTACGGAGGTGCGAATGTCAATTGGGGCCGCCCGATTGAGGCTCTGCCGGATTGTAAGTATTCGCGGGAAGTTCACAGACATGGGACACCTCTGTCCTTATCGGTGTTGGCGGAATCTGGAAAAACATTGGCTCATCGCCTTGAAGTTTAGCATGTCAAACGGCTTCGGGTTTGGCAAGGTGATAGAATTCGCAGGCTGTTTGGCTCCACACTTTTCGCGCTTCCTCCTCGGACTGTGGTCCTAACGTTAGATGCAAGGCATCGACCACTTGCTGGTAGCTTCCGGCGAGCGTGCAGACCGGCCAATCACTTCCGAACATTACTCGATTGAGGCCAAACTGGTTTACGGCATGCCGCACATAGGGCCGTAAATCGTCGGGCGCCCAGCGATCCCATCGGGCCTCTGTGATCATTCCAGAGAGTTTGCACCAGATACCAGGGAGCTTCGAAATGCGTTCAATCTCCTCCGCCCACACGTCAAATTCGCGTTCGCCAATGCGCGGTTTCGCCATGTGATCCACGACAAGTTTCAGGCGTGGGCACCACTCCCGAATATGGTGGATATACTTCAGATGGCGCGTTTGGACAAGCAGGTCAAATGGAATTTCCCTCCGCTCAAGTTCCGCGAGGCCCACGAGCACATTTTCCCGGACCATCCATGCGTCGTCGGATTCAACTTCAATCTGGTGCCGAACACCTTTGAACTTGGGGTGGGATTGAAGTTCATCCAACTCCCTTGGCAACTCTTGACTTTGAAGGTTAGCCCACGTTACGACGCCGGCAACAAACTCGCTCCCCGAAGCCAGATCCAACAGCCAATAGGCTTCGACGACAGAGGAAATCGCCTGCACAATGACAGTCCGCCCCACTCCCGATTGGGCCAGGAGCGGGCGCAGATGTTCCGGCAAAAAGGGGCGCCTCAAGGTCTTGACGCCATCGGTCATCCAGAAATATTCGAAGCGGGATGGGTCCCAGAAGTGTTGGTGAGCATCAATTATCATATTTCCCATACGGTATTCCTCTTCGGATTTCGGCACTAAGATGGACGCATTAAGAAAACTGAAAAAACTAAACGGCCATTGTGAGTCCCATCATCAGGAAGGCACCGGGGCTCCAGGAGGAATCAGGCTCTGCTTGCGTAAGTCGGCCCAGAATTCCGCCGGGATAGTATGATCCACGAATCGGAAGTTTTCTTCCACTTCCTCCGCCGATCTTGCTCCGGGAATGATGGCGGCGACCGCAGGGTGCGCGAGAGGAAATTGAAGAGCAGCAGCCTGAAGTGGCACTGAATATTCCCTGCAAATATTTTCGATTTGCCGCACCTTCTCTAATACCTCCGGAGTGGCGGGGACGTAGTTATACATGGCTCCGGCCACGGCGCCCGTCGCAAGAATCCCACTGTTGTACGGGCCACCGATAATAATACTTGCTCCTCTCGCCTCGCACAGAGGCAGTGCTTCCTGGAGAGCAGCATGCTCGAGCAGGGTGTACCGGCCGGCGAGGAGGAAACAGTCGAAGTCGCCGGCTTGCAAAAAACGAATTACTGTCTGATTCTCCGTTGTTCCCACTCCCAGTGCGCCAATCACATGCTCCCGCCGAAGTTTATCGAGAGCCAAGTAAGCACCTTTCATGGTCGCGGCAAAATGGTCAGTTGGATCGTGAATATGCAGAATGTCAATACGGTCCAATCCAAGCCTGCGGAGGCTTCCCTCGAGTGACCGCATCACCCCGTCATAGCTAAAATCGAATGTCGGATGAAGAGCGCCGGGATTTTCATAAGGGAAGAACAACTCCTGCCCGCCGCTGGGCTTTTGCGGCAGAAGCGCATACCCAACCTTGCTGGCAAGAATAAACGAATTTCGGTCGAGACCTTCCAGCCCGCGCCTGAATCTAGATTCGCTCTTGCCTGCGCCATAAAGAGGAGCTGTATCGAAGAAATTAACCCCCAATTGCAAGGCACGGTGAATGGTGCTCGTCGCTGTGTCATCCGAGGGATCATGGAAAAGTCCACCGAGCGCGGTTCCGCCCAGTCCAAGTCTCGGCACTTCCAAAAAGGTCTTTCCAATTCGTGCTTTGGTGAGTGGGTTCATGTGGCCTCGGACAATTCGCGTCGCATGGTACTTCCGGCGTCTGCATTACACAGCCGAAGCAGTTTAGACCGAGGGCCGATAGGCCGCCAGAGATTTCTTGCGAGTCGAGGCAAGAAATCTTGGAAGGAAGGCTATCTGGGCGTTAACCACGCCAGCAAATCAGTTTCAGCTCCGTCATCTCTTCAACCACGAAATGAGGCCCCTCGCGCCCGATTCCACTTTTCTTCACCCCACCGTAGGGCATGTGGTCGGCGCGGAAAGTAGGAACGTCATTCACGATTACGCCCCCCACGTGCAATTGACGTGCCGCTTCAAATGCTCTTCCCAGGTGCCTCGTGCAGATCCCGGCCTGCAAGCCGTACTCGCTGGCGTTCACTGCACTTATTGCCTCTGGGAGATTCCGGTAAGAATGCAGAACTACCACCGGCCCAAACACCTCACGGCAGCAGACTTCCAGGTCGGGAGCGACACGCGCAAGGATGGTCGGTTCAATTGTAGCGTTTTGTCGCTTCCCTCCGGTGATCACCTGTGCCCCGCGGGAACGGGCATGATTGATCCACAGTTCCACTCTTTCCGCTTCGCCAACGGAGATCAGCGAGGAAACATCGGTGGTTTCGTCCAGTGGGTGCCCGATCTTGAGCTTCTGCGTGGCAGCAACGAATCGCTCTGTGAATGTCTTCTCAATTGATTCGTGAACGTATATATTCTGTACGGAGATGCAAACCTGGCCGGAATGGGTAAAGCCCCCGGTCACACAGCGTGGAATCATCACGTCCAGGTCGCAGTCAGGTTCGAGGATGACAGCCGAATTGGAGCCCAATTCCAGGGTGACCCTTCTCAGCCCAATTTGAGCCCGAATCTGTTCTCCCACAGGGACGCTGCCGGTAAAGGTAATCATCGCCACCCGAGGGTCGGTAATCAACGGGGTGCCCAATTTGCCCCCTGGCCCCGTGATGACGTTATATGCGCCTACCGGCGCCCCCGCTTCTTGGATTAATCCCGCCAGGCGGAGCGCGCTGAGGGGAGTGTTTCCAGCAGGTTTGTGGACCACGCTATTGCCAGCGGCGAACGCGGGACCTATCTTGTGCAGGGCGAGATTCAGGGGGTAGTTGAAGGGGGTAATGGCGCCGATCACTCCCAAGGGCTCCCGTACTGTCATCGCCCATCGCCCCTTACTGGCGGGCGCCGCATCCATGGGAATCACTTCACCCCGCAGATTGCGGGCGGCATCAGCGGAGGCGATCATTGTCTGTTGGCACCGGTCAACCTCCATCCGTGCCTCACGAATCGGCTTGCCACATTCATAGCTGACCAATAGGCTGAATTCCGCGGCATCACGCTCCAAAAGACGCCGCATATGTTCCAGGATTTCCGCGCGTTCATATTGGGTGAGTCCCGCCATCGCTCCGGCTCCAGCCTCGGCCGCGTCCACCGCGATCTCCGCCGTCGTCGCGTCTCCTTCATATGTTTCTCCCACAGGCGTGCCATCGTAAGGCAGGTGGATCGTGCGCTTCGCATTAGTACGCACCCACTCGCCCCCGATGGACATGGGGAATTCCTTCTTTTCAATGGTCGCTGAACCCATCGGCATACTCCTCCTTCATATCAGGACTGCATTTGGAGCACCTGCTGCTCTTTGGGTTGGTCTGTGCCCGTCATAGCTGTTTACGAAAGGCATGCTGAGTCTTGATCTGCCCGCACCCGCTCGACGCATAGAATTTGTGCGCATTTTGGCGAAGGAAATTTGAGCGAAGGGGTACGGCAACGGCATCTTTCTGGCGCGGCCCCCGGAAACGGCCGCCAAAATGAGATGTTTGGGATCTTCCAGCACGGCCGTTGTGTGCTTTTCGACCTGAGCGGGAGAGCAGGGATACCCTAGTTGCCTCGCCAGGACCGCGAACCCCGGGGCATTCGCAATCCTCCCTGGCCGAATCGAGATACTCGCTGATTGATGTAGATGAGTTGTTGCTCCCACTGATGCTTTCAGTTCTCTTTCTACCAATGAATTCGTGCACGGTATTTCAGAATCGAACCGCTGTTGGCCGCCACCGGAACGGTGAAGCGCGCGGCAAACGCTGCGGTCTTTTCGAACTTAAAAGTTGAATTGACCATCGACCAATCACCGCCGATGGGTTCATTTACCAGCACCGTGATGGGATCGGGCTTGTGGTTGCGAAACGAAATTTCATATTCCACTTCCACACTGTGAGAGCCCAGGCGCTGGAAGTCCGTTTGTTTCCGCTCAGCCACTATGTCGAAGGCGTTTCCAATATGGAGGCTTACGGTTTCATCCTTCGGGGTGTGATCAATGCGATCTTCGCCAATGAATTGCACGCGGCCCTTGGAATCCCCCTGGTAGACCCGCACGGTCCCTGCGGGTAACGGAACACCCAGGGAATTTCCCTCACTGTTCTTGAAATTGATAAAGACTTTCACCGGCTCTTTTGTGGGCTGGCCGGGGCTCTGCGCGTTCTGGTAATAATACGACTGGCCGTCGACTTCAAAAACCTTCTCCACTGCGGCTCCGGCTGCGGCGAGCAGGCTGATCTGCTTGGTTTCATTTTCTCGAATGTTCGTTGACCGTTGAAGCGTGTAGAGGTGGTATTCGGAGATCGCCTCCTGTTCAAATTGGGCCGGAGCCGCAACAGCCGCTTTCATGGACATTTCATACATTGCCCTGCTCCTCGGTTGTGTTACGCGATTCAATTCGCCCGCCACCAACTGAAGTTGAGCGTTGCGGAAGGATGCGCCGCTCTGATTCACCACGGTCACCCAACCGTTTAAGTCCGCAGCCTTCTGGTCCGAGTGTACGGTAAGGACGTAATCAGAGCTCCAGTTTATCTGATTGGTCAGGTAAGAAGCTTCCACCGTCTGATCGCCCCCATGGCGATTATCCAGCAGCCACACCAGTGTCGGCTTGCTGTAGAGATTTTCCGGCAGGTCGGGGAATTCATAGCGGTCAGCTCCCATGCCGGTGATAATTTCATTCCGCACCTTCCATACGGGTCCTTCGTTGTCCGCCAGAAGCACCGCTTTCACCGGAACTTCCCGCGTGGAATTGTTTTCTGTGATCACCCGGATCAGCGTCAGTTCCTTGCCGACGTATTTTTGCAAGAGCTTCTGCGGACTCAGCAAATCGTATTCGTAATCCTGTTCAAGAACGGTAAGGTCCTTGGGCGCAGTCAGCGAAACAATGTGGACTGCTGCCGGATTTACTTGTGCGGCAATATCCATGTAGCGCAAGTCAATGGGGCCTTCCGGGAGGCGCACGCGCCGGACATCGCGCACGAGGGCGACGTTGGAATTATAGACGGTGACTGCCAACTCCTTCTGGTCCTGTTCGGTTGAGGTTACCGTTGTCTGTGCGCGAGATTTTGCTGCCCCGATCCAGGTTGAAAGGACGATGGCTACGAAGAACCGAAGTGTGGGATATTGCTTCATCATGATGCCCCTTTCCAAATCCGTAATTTCCTGCGCCCTACCTGGATCGCCCCAGCGTACTCCTGAGCAGCCCGGAAGTATAGCGGTCCCATTATTGACCTTAGCGGCTGGAAGGCTCCTAATTATAGAACGGCCTTTGTGGAAATTCTTGCATTGAACATTATCCTGAATTGATTCCGCGTCTTAAAGGAGAAGGAGCAGCAGCGGGGCGTGTGGCGCAATTACGATCTCCGTCCCGTAAAGGAGGTCGAGACCAAACGTCCGCCCGGCGGAGACAATAGCCGTATTATTCATTCGAACAATGCTTGGATATTCTGGAGGTCGATGGCCGCAAATTCCGACGCCACCAAGTCTGCGTGTAGAAGCTCCTTGGCAGGTCGGCTGTGGGAAATCGCCAGGCACTTAAAGCCGGCACCTTGCGCGGCAACGACCCCAAGGGGGGCGTCTTCAATCGCCAGGCACTCCTCTGATTGTAACGACTGATCGCGGAAATTGGGCAACCCCCGCAGGCGGGAAAGCGCGGTAAGGTATACTTCCGGATCCGGCTTGGAGCGCTGGCAATCGTCCGCAGTCGCCAGGACCGAAAATTTCTCCCGCAAGCCCATCTTGGTGAGCAAGTGATGAATTTCAACTCGCAGGCTGCCGCTGGCAATGGCTAACGGATAATGATGTGCCATTTCGGTAATGAATTCCGCCGCCCCCGCGATGGGAGGCAAGCCATCCTGAATGATGGCTCGGTAGCGTTGAGCTTTCCAGGCCAATAGTTCATCACGCCGGTGAGTGTCGAGAGAGCGCCCATGGCTACCATAGAGGTGTTCAACGACGCCGCGATCATCCATCGCCAGGTAGTCGCGGTAGTACTCTTCTTCGGTGACGGTCCAACCCTCCAAGGCAGCCATCTCCTGGGTCAACTTCAGAATGAGGGGTTCACTGTCCACGATAATGCCATCAAAATCGAAGATAACGGCTCGCAACAACTCGGCAGCCTCCTGGTCTCTAATCGAACAATCGAATGAATTGATTCTTTGGTCCCTCACGGGGTAAATTTCGAATGGTGATTGACGATTGAAAACAATCGAAAATCCTCCATCGACAATCGTCAATTCATGTCGCTATGGTACACTTGAGCTGGGAGCAGGTACAAGTGTTGAGCGTCGATTCCTGTTCACCTTCCGTCACTTAAAGTCATCTGCTGCGTCTAATAAATTGAGGAGCACGGCCGTAACATGACCCACGAACTGAGCATTCCTATTGCGTTCCTGGCGGGGATTGCTTCCTTTTTATCGCCTTGCGTACTGCCCCTGGTTCCAGGTTATATTTCCATGCTTTCCGGTGCTTCCATTGAAGAACTGAAGAATGAGGCCAGCGGAGAGCTATTGCGCCGCGTGCTCCGCAACTCGCTGGCTTTTGTGGCCGGGTTTTCCCTCGTCTTTGTCATCCTCGGGGCCTCAGCCACTTGGGTGGGACAGTTCCTTCGGGCGCACCAATCCACGTTCAATATTATTGCCGGGATCATTGTGATTATTTTTGGTTTGCACTTGACCGGTTTGGTAAAGATCCCACTGCTCTACCGTGAGGCGCGTTTGGATACGGGGGCACCCCGCCGTGGTTTGGGGGGCGCATTTCTGGTGGGATTTGCCTTTGCCTTTGGTTGGACACCTTGTATCGGCCCGATTCTGGCAGCCATCCTTGCCATTGCCGCGCAACGTCAGACGGTGCTTCAGGGCATGTTCCTTCTGGCGGTTTATTCCGCAGGACTTGCCATTCCGTTTCTACTCACGAGTCTTGGGCTAAGTAGCTTCCTGAAGTTCTATAAGGGATTCCGCAAGCATTTGCAGGCCGTGGAAGTGGCATCTGGAGCGCTGTTAATTTTGCTTGGCATCCTGATGGCGTTCAACAAGTTGACAATAATTTCCGGCTACTTTTCTTTCTTAAACCGGTTTGCCCTTTAGTCGGCCGGTTATGATGTTAACTTGGTATTCCATTTTGATGCCACTCGCCCCATCGAAGGCAGGGAAGGAAGACGTTTGCATCCTTTCTTAATCAACATCGGCTCGTTCCATCTTCCCACCTACGGTGTACTGTTGGTGCTGGCCATCCTTGGCGGAATCTATACCGCCATGCGCCTTGGCCGAAGTGTGGGCTTTGATTCCGGGCAGATGCTGGATTTTTGCACTTGGGTCATCCTTATTGCCCTGGTTGGCGCCAAAGTTCTTATGGTTCTTACGGAGTGGGATTATTTTCGTGTTCATCCTGGGGAGATCTTGAGTTTTTCGACCCTGATGGCGGGTGGCGTTTTTTATGGCGGCTTCCTGGCGGCGCTGTTCTTCACCATCTGGTATGTGCGGGTACTGAAAATTTCATTTTGGAAATTAACGGATGTGCTGGTGCCCGCTGTGGCTTTGGGCCAGAGTGTGGGGCGGTTGGGATGTTTCAGCGCCGGTTGTGATTATGGTAAACCCACCACAGTCCCGTGGGGAGTGATTTTTACCAGCACGTTTGCGCATGAAGTTGCGGGGGTACCCTTGGGGGAGCGTTTACACCCCACCCAGCTTTACGAGTCCCTGGCAACTCTAGCGATTTTTGCCTTCCTTCTTTGGTGGTTCCCCCGGAGAAGACGGGATGGGGATGTCTTCTTGGGTTACCTGGGTCTCTACGCTGTGGCGCGATTTTTCCTAGAGTTCCTGCGCGGTGACGAAGACAGGGGTTTCGTGTTTCATCATCTCCTTTCCACGTCCCAGTTTATCGCTCTGCTGGCATTGGTAGGGGCAGCAACTGTGTTCATCTGGCGACGGTTTTATGGCGGCAAGGGTGTAAGCGACATTCCTGGAAGTGAGGACAAGCGGCTCGATCCGACCGCAAGCGGTCCGCCTTCACAAGTCGGATTTGCCGCCGCGCCCTCCCCCAAGCGCGCAAAAAGTCAAATCATAGTGAGGTGTGGGCTGTGGAAGAACAGACACCAATTGACAACAATACGCCCCCGGAACCGAATCCGCCGGACAGTCCTGTCCCGGAGAAGCCGTCGTCCTCCAATTCCAAGCTGCTTGCGGGTGCGGTGGTGGCCATACTCTTGGTAGTTGGCCTCTACTTTATGAACCGCTATTGGATTGCCCCCGCTGTAAGGGCGCAATCCAAGGGTGATGGGACCCATCCCGCGGCGCCAGTTTTTTCCCTCACGGACCTCACCGGCCAGCCACTCAAGCTGGGTGATTTCAAAGGAAAAGTCGTAGTGTTGGATTTCTGGGCGACGTGGTGCGGGCCTTGTAGAATTGAGATTCCCGATTTCATTGAGCTGCAAAAGCGTTACGGAACGCAGGGCTTTAATATGATCGGGATTTCCATGGACGACAGTCCGGAACCCGTGGTGGATTTCTACAAGGAACTGCAAATGAATTATCCTGTTGCCGTTGGAAACAGCCGATTGGGAGAGCTGTACGGAGGCATTCCGGGACTACCAACCACGTTTTTGATCGGGCGCGACGGTCGCATATACGCCAAGCACGTAGGCGCCACCGACCCGGGCGTTTTTGAGGCGGAGATCAAGGAACTGCTGGCGGGTGGCCCGAATGACGAAGTTAAAACCTTCCATCAGTCGGGGCAGATATTTGAAGAAGACAAGCTTGAGTTGGGCGATCCTGCCGTAATTGACTCGGAAGTGCCGGGCATTGATCTGAGCAAGCTCACCGCCGATCAAAAAGAAGCCTTTAAAAAAAAATTAACGAGTCTCCAATGTACCTGTGGTTGCAGACGTAACGTGCTGGATTGCCGCCTGAATGACCGGAGCTGCTCAACCAGCAAGAAGATGGCGAAGGATCAACTGGACGCATTTCTCGGCGGAAAGGGAACGGGCCCCGCGAGTTCTCCGGCAGTACCACCGCCTCCTGCCAATAAGGGGACCGGGGATGCAAGCACTCCCGTAACGCCAAAAGAAAAGTACCTGTGAACGGTTTGAAATATCCGCCCATGAATATCGATATGGAACTTCACACTATAGGGGAAAGGGATTGGGCCAAAATGCGGGTGCGTTTGGGATTCATGATCTTGGCGCTGATGACGTCGAGCTTCGGATGGGCTCAAAGTAATAATCCCGTGGTTGAGACCCACGCCGTAATGGCTACCGACGCAGTCCATGCCAATTCTCCGGTGAAACTCGCCGTGCTGGCTCAGGTGGCCACCGGATACCACATCAACGACCACAAGCCAACGCTCGATTACCTGATCCCCACCAAGTTTGAGATCGTGCCCGGTGATCAATTCACGGTGAAGAATGTGGTTTATCCCAAGGGGACTCTAAAGAAGTTTCCGTTCTCGGATGTTCCACTCTCCGTCTATGAAGGCAAGGTGGTTGTGGGGATGCTTCTGCGAGCCGGGACAACCGTGCCGGCGGGAACGTACACGCTTAAAGCGAAGTTCGCCTACCAGGCTTGCAATGATCACGCCTGTCTTGCGCCCACCAGCGTACCTTTGATCTTGACTATAAAAGTAGTGCCGCATAATGTGCCTTTGAAAGCGGTGGAGCCCGATGTCTTCGAGCGAATCAAATTTGAATAGTACTCCGGCACCCCTGGGGCCGGGTGGGACTCGCCGCAGTTCCGCTGGGATGGTGGCTCTGAGCCTCATCTTGCTGGCCGGACTCGTTTGGGCCATGGCGCCCGGAAGGGCGAAATTTGTGCCTGCCCCGCTTCGACCTGTCCTACCAGGCTGCCCCCTGAAAGCGCCCGATTTTGTGCCTTCAGACTCCACGGAAGTTCCCGGCGTCGACTTGAGCGCCCTTTCCGCCGCCCAAAAAAACCGAGTCCTCTTTCGCGTGAACATGGAGCCCTGCCCTTGCGGTTGCAATAACAGCCTCGCCGCCTGCCGCACCAATCATCCTACTTGCCCCGTGGGAAAGGAGCTGGTGGAGAAGATTATGGCGGATGAGACGGGAGCCAATGGCAAGGTGTCAGGAGACAGGAGCCAGTAGTCAGAAGACTGGAGTCAGGTGCTACAATTCAGGAATTAGGTATCTGATCTGAGGGAGATGCGGGATTCAAAATATGAAATTCGAAATTGGAAGCGTAATACTCGATACTGGAAGAATGCGATTCGATCCCCATCTTCTGACTCCTGTCTCCTGACTTCTTATGCGACTTGGCGTCGTTTCTGACACCCACGGATATTTTGATTCGCAACTCTCTCGCCTGCTGCAAGGTGTTGACGCGATACTGCACGCAGGCGACGTCGGATCGCAGGCGGTGCTCGATCAACTTCGCCTCATCGCTCCTGTGCACGCGGTGAGGGGCAATGTTGACTCCCCTGCCTTGGAACTTCCACCTACCCTTACAGCGGAATTTGGAGGTATCCAAATCCAAATGCTGCACGAAATCCCCACATCACAATCTACCCTTCGGGATTGGGAACAGGCGGACCCGCTGGAAGGCAAGGCAGCGGAGCATTGCCGTCGATTCCTGGAAAGGCTTCCGGACGGCTGCCAGGTCGTGATTTTTGGCCACAGCCATGAACCCTGCGCCCTAGTGCTTGGGGGTAAACTCTTCTTTAACCCCGGCAGTGCAGGGAAGAAGCGTTTCTCGCTGCCTCGCTGTTGCGGCAAGCTGGAAATTTCAGTTCATGGTGTGCGCGCAACATTTCTGGGTCTGGAAAGGTATAATGAAGACTTGCCGGAGAGTGTCGACCTGGCGATCTGAGGAGTGAATGCATGGTGAAACTGCTGAAGGTCTTGAAGGGCGCCACGGAAGTGCTAACCACCACAGCAGCTGTCCTCGCAGCCGCCATCGTTGTGGTTGAAACCTACGAGGCCCTGCGCAAGAAACTGGATACCGCCAAGTAATGTTTGCGGCTGGCATTTTGCCCTCTTGACAATGAAATAGTTATAGGTTACAGTGAAAGTGTAAAGATTGGCATAGATTCGGATACCATCCAGGAAGATTTTCAGGCAAGGCCCGTCAGGAAAGCCTCTATACCCATGTTTTTCCCGTTCAATTCCCGCCGTATTTCTTGAGACAACATGTCGGTGTGCGTCGCCAAATGCTCAAAAAAACGAAGCCGCTATCATATTGAAATCAAAGGGGCGCAAGCGGACCCTCGGCAAAAACGAAGCCATCACTTCTCTGAAAATAAAGATACTTACCAAAAATCATAGAAGTTGCTTTTAGCAATGATAAATTGTCATTTTTGCGAATGTGATTCTCTCGCCTGAAGGCATCTTTGCCCATACGAGTTAGGCGATGCTGCGGCCGCGGGTTTCCGGCAGGGCGAGGGCAAGAACTCCGGCTAGCAAGAACGCCACACCGCTGATTCCGAAGGCTGAAGCAAAACCTCCGTGGGCGGCGACGATCCCGATGGCCCAAGGTGCAGCCGCGCTCAAGGCGCGTCCAAAGTTGTAGGTCAATCCCATTGCAGTGGCGCGAAAGGAAGTGGGAAACAATTCCGCCGTGATGACGCCGAAGCCGGTGAAATGTCCGGTGCCAAAGAAGGCCAGCAGTGGACCCACGACCAGTAAAGTCCCAGGTTGCGCCCTCGCGTAGAGCGGCACCAGCAGCGCTGCGGTAAACAGGTAGAAGATGTAGGTCCGTTTGCGGCCCACGGCGTCGCTGATAAATCCGAACGTTACGTAGCCAAGCCACATCCCGGCCTGCATCACAATAATCCATGTGGAAGAGGCTGCAAGTGAAAGTCCCTGCCCACCTCTGGTGACTGGCAGGGCGAGGTATGAGGGAATCCATGTGAACAAACCCCACCACCCAAATAGCGCGGCGCTATTCATCAAGATTGTTACCACGATTGCACTGAAGTAAGGGCGGAGCATGGGGCTTGATACGCGGGACTTGGGGTTTGCCAGCCGAGGCTTTGCGCCATCATTCTTGACTAACAAACCCTCTATGCCCGATTCCGAATTCCGGGTTCCGGAAGCTGCGTCCGAAATATTGGATTCGGAAACATGAATCCCGCCTCCCGCGCCGGGAATGTCGAATTCGGAAGCCTGAATCCCGAGTCCCGATTTCCGGGTCCCGTATCCCATGTCCCGTGCCCCGCGCTTCAACCATAGTGGCGACTCTTCAACTTGCGTCCCAATCCACAGGGCAAGGATGGCAGGGAGGATTCCGGCGAAGAAGACGGGCCGCCATCCCCAGCGAGGCATGATAAGTGCAGCGATGACAGTCGCCAGGGCGTAGCCGATGGCGAATCCCGACTGCATCAGGCCCAGAGCTTTGCCGCGATGTCGATCAGGCCATGTTTCTGAAACTAGCGCTGCACCTGTGGCCCATTCGCCGCCCATCCCCAAGCCCACTCCCAGTCGCCAGATGGCCAATTCCCAAAGGCCATGGCTGAACCCGCAAGCTGCTGTGAATACCGAGTAAACGACGATGCTGAGGATCAAGGCGGGACGTCGGCCGATGCGGTCGGCAAGGAGGCCAAACAAGATGCCGCCCGCAGCCGAAGCAATGAGTGTGACGGAGGCCAGAAGCCCCGCTTGCGCGGTCGTGAGTTGCAACTCGCGCAGCAGTTTGCGCAGGACCATGGAGTAGAGCGTAACGTCCATACCGTCGAGCATCCAGCCCAGCGTGCTTGCCGCCAGGGCGCGGCGCTGGCGTGTCGAACTGGAGGCGAGAAATTCCAGGGAGTTTGCGACCATCGAGAACCGGCAGTATAGCCGAAGCTGGGAGATTTGAGGAGCCAATGGACACGCGTCCTCACACCCATTGCTTCCTCAAATGTAACACCCTTCGCCAATCTCAATCTCCGGTGCGCAAATGCATTTCTTTCTTGTTATAAAAAGGGCTTTATGGTACGAATAGCAAGCCTGTTGGTAGTCAATTGGCTTCCTCATTGCAAGCGGATAGGCCGGGTTGGGAGTACGGACCTGATCGGTGAGTTGGTCACGACCCTGCGACGCCACGGATTCCGCAAAAGGAGAAAAGGGCATGGCATTCTGTGCGAAGTGTGGTGCGCAAATGGCCGAAGGGACCACGTTTTGCGGCTCGTGTGGCGCAGCGGTGGGTAGCGTTACTCCGGCTGCGGCTCCTTCAGCGACTACTACAAGTACGGGTATGACCTCCAATGTGGCGGGGGCGCTGGCGTATTTCACCTTCATCCCTGCGATAGTTTTTCTTGTGGTAGACCCCTACAAGAATGACAAGTTCATTCGTTTCCACTCTTTCCAGTCGATCTTCTTCAGTGTGGTGTTTATCGGGTTCAGCATCATCTGGATGATCCTTTCGGTCATCCTGGGCCTCGTTTCGCTTGGCTTCCTGGGCGGAGTGATGTTCTTGCTGAGCTTGGTCATCCACCTGGCGTTCCTTGGTATTTGGATCTTCCTGACGTACAAGGCATACCAAAACGAGCTGTATCAGGCGCCGATTATTGGAGCCCTGGCGGCAAAGCAAGCGGGCCTTTAAACCCACGGTCTGTCAGGAGTGATGGGGCAGAGAGTTGCAGCCGCCCCATCACTCTCTTTAGAAGTTCACCCAATGTCCTCCCCCGCAATTCCTCTTGACAATTATCGCCAGCCAGCGCAATTTAGTTGGTTTCGCGCGCGTTGATGAGATTCGGTGCTCGGGGAGTACCAACCTCAAGTTCAAGACCTATGTCGGTTCTAGTTTGCTTTCATGATCGGTGCTTTGACGGAGCCTGCTCGGCCGCCGTGTTTACGCGCTTCTACCGCCAGTGCATTGATGCCAAAGCGGAGTTTCGATATCAGGGCATGATGCACCGCGCTGGACAGTTGTTCGATGCTGAGCTGTTTAATGCGGACGAGAATGCAATCGTTGATTTCAAGTATTCCAGCTCTGAACGCCTCACTTGGTGGTTCGACCACCATCAAAGTGCTTTCCTGACGGAAGCCGACGCAGAGCACTTCAGGAAGGACCATAGTGGCAAGAAATTCTATGGGCCGGACTACCGCTCCTGCACCAAGTTCATCGCGGAGACCACTGGAAAGCACTTCGGCTTTAAGGCGCCCGAACTGGCGGACTTAATTCACTGGGCGGATTTGATTGACGGTGCCCAGTATCCGGACATTCCCACCGCGGTGGAAATGCGCGCGCCAGCCACCCAACTGACACTGGTGATTGAAGGGACCACCGAACCAGATTTCTGCGTGCGCCTGATTCCTGAGCTGCTTTCCCGGCCCCTGGAGGAAATCGCCGCCCTTCCTTACATCAGGAAAGCTTTTGAGGAGCTATACGCCAGGCACTTGAAGTCCATCGAACTGCTTCGCGAGCGGGCCGAACTGAATGCGGGAGTGGTCTTCTTCGACGTGGCAGATCAGCATGTGGAGGGCTTCAACAAGTTCATTCCGTATTACCTCTTCCCCTCCGCGGTTTATTGCGTAGGGGTGAGCTCGTCGAAAGAGAGAATCAAAATCGCTGTGGGCAGCAACCCGTGGAGTAATTCCCACAAGATTGCCAACCTGGCAAGCATCTGCGAGCGGTATGGGGGCGGAGGGCACGCCAAGGTTGCCGCGATCTCCCTGCCGCCGTCGGAACTGGAACGCGCGCGCGGCGTTGCGGCACAGATCGTCCAGGAACTCCGCGCCACTTCAAGTCTAGGTGCCGGGGAATAGGGGCTGGGAGCCGGGTTTAGGGATTGGTAATTTTCGTGTGGGCCAGAAAATTCCGCCACGGCGCCTGGACTTTCTGGGCCGAATTTTGAGTCGAATACTTAATCGCCTATCCCTAACCCTGATCGTCTTGCTTGATACCAGAAAGCGCCTGTGGTAATTAATAACAGTCACCTCATTCCATCAGAGTCAGCCTTCTGGCAAAATAGGCTGTACGGGGCAGTAAAATTACGGGGAAAGGTACCGGGGCGGAAGTGAAGCTACCTTGAGCTAGAGTTGATGCGATGCTCAACTGGCAGGTATATTGACAAAGGGTGGTCTCACGAGGGTTACAATTGAGCGTGACTTGCAGCCGGGAAGGTGAGGGCCGTGGCCGAAACAACGGGAATTGATGCGAAGGCCATACATGTGACCTTGTTCGGGATGTCTGACATGGGTCGGGTGCGGAAGAATAACGAAGATAACTTCGTTGTCTGCAATCTTACGACGGGTGAGGTTGGAGTGACTCCCGCGCTTTGTGACCACATTGTTGGGCCCCTGGGATCCCTGTTCATGATTGCAGATGGAATGGGCGGCGAAGCGAGTGGCGAGGTGGCGAGCCAACTTGCTTCCGTCACCGTTCCCAAGCGCTTATATGACAATCTGAAAACTCTGGGCACGGTTAGCGAATCCAACTTTGTCGCTCTTCTGCGCGAGGCCATTGAATACGCCAACCAGATCATTTTTCAGAAGGCCCTAGCCAATCCCACGTACCACGGAATGGGCACCACCACCACGGCCGCAGCGCTTTTCGGCCAACACCTCTTTATTGGGCAGGTGGGGGATTCGCGCTGTTATTTAATCCGCAACAAACAGATGACCCAATTAACGCGCGATCAAACTTTCCTGAACTATCTCCGTGATATCGGCGCGGAGCTTCCGGCAGACCCGGAGAAGGACAGCCGGAAAGGTATTCTGACCCAAGCGGTGGGAAGCAGCGAGACGCTGGACGTGAAGGTAACTTATACCGGGATTAATCAGGGAGACAGGATTCTAGTGTGTTGTGACGGCCTTTACAACATGGTGCCGGAAGCCGATTTGCTGGAGATTGCCAGCCGGGGGGAACCCCTCGCTGAAAACTGTAAGGCTTTCATCGAGAAGGCCAATGCAAATGGCGGGACGGACAACATCACCATGATCCTTGCGGAATTTTCGGGAGAGGGCCTTCCTCCCGTGGCCGCCGGAGTTGCCGTCGAGGGCAAGGAATTCGCCGAAGAAAATTTTAGACCGCAAACTTAAATTGCAGATTGAATATGAGGAAATTCGCAGCCAGGTCTTGCTGGCACGGATTGGTGCATCTATAGGCAGGTTATCACTTGATCGACCAATCAGGGCGCCGTACACATTCGGCTCAAGAGGTCCAAGGCCATGAAATGCCCAACATGCGGCGAAGTCAATGAGGGTGGTTATCGATTTTGCCGGGTTTGCGGCCATCCCATCAGTGCGGATGAGAGCAGTGCCGCGGGAGGGGCGCCCGTCAAGCCAGGCTCCAGCGTAAAAACTGTTCCTTCCGTCTCCACCATTTCTCCCACCCCCGAAACCATTGCGTTCAGATTAGTTGCCACTTCCGGAATCCTTTCCGGTCGGACCTTCAGCATTACCTCGAAAGGACTGGTGGTTGGCCGCGACCAGAGCAAATGCCAGGTTGTCCTTGTGGATGACCAGATTTCCCGTCAACACGCCTGGGTTGGTCTGGATGAATCAGGGCAAGTGGTGCTGCGCGACCACGGCTCCTCCAACGGATCGTTCATCAACAAAGTGAGGGTAAAGGAAGGGATTCTGAAGCCCAATGATGAGGTTTCCTTTGGGGCTGGCTCGAAACACATGTTTCGCATGGAGTCCTATGTTCCGGCGGGCCCGACGGTTGCAGTCCATAAGACGTCCACTGATGCGGACGACGGCAATTTCCACACCTCGGTGGTCAGTCAAACGGATATCGTCGCTGCTCAGCGGGCAGATAGTGCCGCCGGGGGGACCGTGGCGATCAAGCTCACGGACCTCATGGCCCGTCCCCACTTTGATCTGATCGTCGACAAGTTCGCGGTCAAGAGCGAAGACATCCCCGATGGGGGATTGGTGGTGGGCCGGGATCCGGGGCGCTGCAAGATGGTAATGGATCACGCCTCCGTCTCTTCCGTGCATGCGCAGTTTTCCCTCAAGGGGGGCGGAGTTGAGCTAACCGACCAGTCCGCCAATGGGACTTTCGTCAACGGCATCCGTGTCAAGACCGCCCAACTGTGCGACGGCGATTACATTACCTTCGGCCGCTATTCCGGCCGGTCCTTGATCTTTCGCTCCGGCCTGGAGCCGCAGCTTAAGATGGAGAACATCGACCTGGATAAAGACCATCTGGTTATCGGCCGGGACCCTGGCTGCGATGTGGTGATTGCCCACCCCGTCGTGTCCAAGAAACACGCCGAGATCATCAAGCAAAATGGCAAGAGCCTGCTGGTGGATCTGGGCTCGGTGAACGGAACTTTTGTTAATGGCATTCGGGTAAAACGCCATGAACTCCAGGATCTTGATCGAGTGGTCATTGGACCCTCGGAACTCCATTTTCGAGGTGGAAGCCTGGTTCATGTTCCAGACGGCAGGGTGGTGCGCCTGGATTCCGTGCACCTGAATTTTCAGGTGACGGACCGCAATACAGGCCAGCCCAAATTGCTCCTGGACGATCTATCGCTGGTGGTTAAGCCGAAGGAACTCATTGGCCTGCTTGGGCCGAGTGGCGCCGGAAAGACCACCCTGATGAACGCGCTGAATGGATTTGTAAAGCCATCCTCCGGTAAGGTGCTTTACAACGGCGTTGATTTGTACGAGAACCTGGAGTCGCTGAAATCCACCATCGGATATGTCCCGCAGGAAGACATCATGCACCGGCAATTGACCGTGCGCCAATGTCTTTATTACGCGGGTAAACTGCGCTTGTCTGATGACATCTCCGACGATGAAATCAATCATCGTGTGGAAGAAATGCTCGAGACTTTGAAGATTGACCGCCAGCGTTGGGACAATCCCGTGGCCACACTGAGCGGCGGCCAGCGCAAGCGGGTGAGCCTCGGAATCGAGCTACTCCCCAAACCTGGAGTGCTCTTCCTGGATGAGCCGACGGCCGGTCTGGACCCCCGCACCGAGACCCTGATGATGATGCTCTTCCGGCAGCTTGCCAACCAGGGCTCAACCATCATCATCACCACACACCTGCTGGGGTCGTTCGGCGTGCTCGATAAGGTTGTTGTCCTCGTGCAGGGGCGCTTGGCGTATTATGGTCCGGGAACCAAATTCTTGGAGTATTTCAAGGCTGAGTCTCCCCCCGACGTTTATGACGATTTAACCGACAACAATACCATCCCCTACGCGCTGGAATTGAAGCAGAAATTTCAGAACGCTCCTCTGTACGAAAAGCTGGTGGTGGAGCCACAGCGCGAAATCCCAGCCGAGCATGCTCCGGCTGCTGGGCACAGGGGGCCTGTACAGTCAGGGCAGAAAAAGTTCAGTCTGCGCCAGTTCGCCACGCTTTTGCAGCGCACCTGGCAACTGAAATTCGGCGATCGGGCACAAACGATTTTGCTTTTTGGCCAGGCCCCCCTGGTCGCCTTGCTGGTGGCTTTGATGTCGGGCACCTCCAACCAGGTGCAGACCATCTTCATGGCCATGTTCTCTTCGCTCTGGTTCGGCTGTTCCAATGCCGTTCGGGAAATTGTGGATGAGCAGACCATCTACCGGCGGGAGAGGCAGACCGGGCTGAAGATCCCGTCGTATATCCTATCGAAACTCACTGTGCTATCGGTGGTGGCGCTCGTGCAGTGTTTCTCGGTCGTTGTTATTTGTTCGTTCGTTAAGCGCGCTTTCGACCTCAGTTTGCCGGAAGCCTGCACGGCTATTCTGATCATGTTCCTGGTGGCAGTAAACGGCTCGTTGATTGGGCTGCTGATTTCCAGTCTGGTTTCGACGCCAGAAAAGGCCTTGACGATTTTCCCCCTCGTGCTGATCCCCGAGCTTTTACTTTCCGGCCTGTTCCTGCCGGTAAAGCCCATTCAGACGATTGTTCCTGTTCCCATGGGTCAGCTCTACGTCGAATCCACACGGCACGCCGAGCCGGAAGCGACGGCTTTGGTGGAGAGGTTCGTCCAACCCTGTGAAGGAGTGCCCTACGCTGTTTATGGGGCGAAGCCCACCGCAGCGAATGGAGAAGGGAACCCCTCCGCTGCCGACCAGACCGCGACAACAGAGGCGGAAGAAGGCAAGCTTGGGCATCAGGTGGGCGCCGGATTGGTGCTGTCCGGGAATGTCGCAAACTGTTTCCACCGCTTTACTCCAGCGGCGGATGCGGGCATGGGTCGGTTTATCCAACCGTTATCGGCTTTGGCCATCTCACGTTGGGGATTGGAAGCATTGAGCGATGTGTGTGTGCACGGAGGCCATTCTACTGGAGACGCCGCCTATAAGATCCTTAACACCGTTGCTATTTCACTTCATCCGAACGACGTTCCGAGTCTGTTGAAAGGCTTGGATGGCCCGCCGGATTACCGCGCCCACGATCAGCCTCCACTCGACGGACAGCCGCGGCCACAAGTGGACACTTCGTTGGCCCTGCCGCTGGAAGCGCATTTCCTGTCGGATAAGGGGCCTTACCTGGCCATCCTGGCAGGGTACGCCGTTCTCATGCTGGTGCTGGTTCTCATCGTGATGAAACGGAAGGATGTGAAGTAGCAGCGACGAGTGATAAGCCCAACCGGCGGGTGCTTCGCGAGCCACCGCTCTTAAAAAAGGAGTAAAAATGGACAGCGGAATTTCTACAGTTCGTAACCTGCTCTACATTGTTCTGGTGCTGGCGGTGTTGTCGATCGCTGCCGATGGATACGTGGGCGTGCAGCTGTCGCAGAATAGCGATGAACTGGCGCGCCTTAGCGTTCTCTTACAGAAACAATTGATGACCAGTGCCGTTGAGCAGTCGCAGCAATTGCAGGAGAAAATGGACAGGGCGAGTCAGCAGATGGACGGCATGGACCAGAAGATGCAAGACGCTCAGGATAAATTTTCCGCTCGTATGAACCGTGAACTCCCCCCTCTTATTGAAAAGACCATGGACAATTACATCCGGACGCGCGCTCCCCAGATTGAACGGCAGGCCATGAAGCAGATGCCGCACTAGACCCGAATCTGCTCCAGGGCAGGTTCGGGAAGTTCAACCCGGCTTCTGTTCCGTCTCCGCCCCTTCCTTCAGAGGGCGTGAACTGGAATATCTCTCATTCCGATTTTGGAATCAATCCTCTCCACCCGTGGGATTCGACCAAGCTATTTTACGCCCAGCACTTCACGGCGGCCCGAGCGGGTTAGGAAGGTCTTGACATTGCCTCCGGGGAAGAGCTGTTCCATTTGGCGGTTAGTCAGGGAGGGGTAGGGAAAGGGCTTGTGGGTTTTATCTGTTGATCCGAGCACGCTGAGGCTCTCAAACCACCACTGGGTTTCCGCCCCCGTCGCGACGCTCGGTTCGCGCAAAATGGAGAAGAGCACGCCGTTCGGCTGAAGAAATGAATGAAAGCGCTCAACCACGCGGGGTAGCGCTTCATGCGGCAGAATGTCCAACAAGCCCCAGCAGCAGATTGCCGAAAGTGATTCCGCCGGAATAGGTGGAATCTGGTCCAGAAAATCCTCAACCAGAAACGCCGGTGTCTTACCCTCCTGACGCGACCAGAAAACCCGATTATTTTGTTGGACGGGAGTAATCAGGTCAGCGTGGTAGAGCTTGGCGCCGCGCAACAGCAAAACGTCCAAAGTGGATTGACGGATGGGGCCGCACTCAAAGCAGTGGGGGTGGCGCTGATTGGAGAGGTGTTGCCAGAGCCACTGGAGGCCAGGACTGGTGGCGGGCGAACCAGCAGAACCCCTGCCCCTATCTCCCTGGCTTTTGGTTATGGCCATCGCACATCGCACGCTTCGGGTGGTTCTGCTCCTTTGGGGAACAGGGTGCTGAACGGAAATCCAGGTTGGTGGTTCGCGCTTTCCCAACCCTGGTTGATTAATCCCAGTGAGGTGTAAGCCACTTAGTGGCTGGAGGCCCCCCCACCGCCTGCTCCGGGCACCTCATCGCGCGCGATATCGATGCTGCCTTTGAAATAGGCACCCTCTTCAATGGCTACGGTTGCCGCCACAAGGTCCCCTACGAGGTGCCCGGTACGCCGGATATCAACTTTTTCGCGAGCTACAATGTTACCAGTCACCGACCCTTGGACCACCACTTGCCGGGCACGGATTTCCGCCTTAACCCGGCCTTCCGCGCCGACCGTCAGGCAATGGTCGTTGAGACTGATGGTTCCCTCGAACTGCCCTTCAATCAGCAGATCCTCGCCTGCGGTAATTTGCCCCTGCGCTACCACCGTGCGGCCGATACTGGTGCGCTGGTTTCCGGCGGCGGACGGATAGGTAGATTTCGGTGTCGGTTCGCTCATAGGCCTTTCCTTTTCCGGATACGCTGGCCGGGCCTCTTCAGGACGAATACTGGGAGGTTCCTCTCCCGGCCGAATTTTCTTTTCCCACCACATAGCAGAGTCACTGGGGCGCCGCGCCCTGCATCAAATCGTTATTGCTGTCGGGCGTCCTCTAATGGTCCGAATCTTACAACGAGTGGCCGCGAAGTTCAATCACCCTTATTTCACGTTCCCCGTTCCCTCCAGACGCACCGTCACAATTTGATAGGGTTTGACGGGAAAACTGAAGCCGTGCGCGGAGGTTGTGAGCGCCGTTTGCTTCCTCTCCATCGCGTCGCTGCTCCACGCTGACTTGACATCCAGGAGGGGGGTTTGGACCTCCACCGTGTTCGCTTCACCGCCCACCTCAAGAAAGCGCAGAACGGTTCCCTTGCCGTCCTCCGCCTCTTTCCAGGTCACAAGGACCACGTTGGGTTGGTTCACCTGCACAAAGCTCCCCTGGACCCCATCCAAAGGCCGCGGGGTATCCAGGGCTTTATCCTGCGAAGTGATTTGGTCAGTTTCCGCAGGGGTCATCTCTTCCCACCCCAGGCGGCTCATGCGGGCCGGCTGCAAGTGATCGCCGCTGGTCAGCACATAACGGAAAGTGAAATCACCGCCTTGTCCCGCGGCATAGTTGGTATCCCAGTAGTTCATCATTGCGTAGGAGAAGATGGTTCCCGGGCGGGAGCCGAATTCCTTCGGCCATGTGCCGCGGAAGATATCTCCCAGGCAGACGAGTGATGCATCCACCGGGATGATTGCCGCGGTGACTCCGCCTTCCTCTGCTGCAACCCAGTGCTGCACAGAGAACCACTCCTTTCCCGCCCCGGGAAGTTGGTCGCGGCTCGGATCAACCACACCGTTCTGGATGTCATAGCGGAATTGCGCATGGTCCATGGTGAAGGGGAATGCGAAGTAGACCGATTCTCGCGAATACACCTCTTTCTTCTGCACGCGATTGATGAATTCGATCTTCTTCTGCCCGTCGAACAGAATGATCTCCGTCGCGATTTTGGGCGTGTTCACTCCCGAGCTTTCCAGGCGTGCCACAACGCCAAAGGGCTGATGGGTTACCGATACCAGCCGTCCGCTGGACGCCGTATGGATGGCAAAATCTGGCAGCGGCACAGCGGGACTGTATTCGAGCGCCCGGTTCGGCGCCTTGTCCCCTCCAGTGACGTAGAGATACTGATTGAAGCGGTAGGGGCTGGAGGTATTCACCAGCTCCTTACTGAGTTCCTTATCGAAAATGCTTTTGATGGCGCCGCTGTCGGCGTCAAAAACCACCCGGTAATACTGATTCTCAATTGTCCCGTCCATTGTCGCTGGTGGATTGGGTTGTGCCTGTGATGCCGGTTTCAGGGCGTATCCCTTGTAGCCCACCGAAGGTAGGTCCTGCGCCACGAAGCGGATGTGATGATATTCCGGTCCGGTGGAAAGGACCTCATACGGAACCGGCTGCTTCGTTGCCGTGTCTACCAGCTCCAGCCCATTGTCCAGATCGAATTCCACCATGCTTGAACGCTGCCAACTGAGCGGATTGAAGACCAGCAGCGAGTCCACAGGGTCCGAGATAGAGTCTGCCAGTGCGGCCATGCTCCGCCAAAGCAGGTTGTCAACCCGGTTCTTCGCATCACTGGCGAAGTCCTCTTTCAGGGCTAACTGCCGTAAGCTCTCCTGGCTTTCCGGACTCGTTGTACTGCGATGATCTCCCCACGTGTGCTCGTCGTAGAGGACCATATCATTCCAAAGTTGCTTGATGGCCTCGGCGTCCGGCCGCAGCCGTGGATTCACAACACTGCTGAGCGTGGAGAATTTTTCTGCCCCCAGGGCGCGCTGTTCATTCTCCCGTTCCAACGCTGCCGAACGGGCCGTGGAAGCAATGCCGTCCTCCCAATAGGGTCCACCGTCCCCTCGTATTACGGGAATGGAATTGCCGAACTGCCCGGCGATATAACTGAGCGCATCGGCAAAGCCCGAGTACTTCAGGCGGGGGTAAGCATAGACTTTGTTCCACTCTTCCACCAGCGTTGCCTGCTGCGGGAAGAGGTCCGTATTTTCGACCTGTGTGCCATAAATTATGGTGGCGTCCGATTTGTAGTCAGGCCGCGAATACATTTGCAGGAATAGTGGAAGTGAATCCCGCCCGCCTGCGAGCGTGGGGGGCAATCCAAACAGGCTCCGCATCTGGTGATAGTGGCGGGAATACCACATCAGGATCTTCCCACCGTCGGGGCCTTCCCACCAAAAGGGTGATTGCTCCTGCAAGCGACCCTGCAGCAGAATGGGGGCGCGGTAGTTATCACTGCCGGCCACAAGGTATTTCAGGCCAGCCGCTGCCAGCACCGAAGCATACGACCATGTGTAGGAGGGGACGTCAGTAATGTCGACGTAGTTCCCTTCCCCTCCGTGTTTTTGATTGAATTCAGAGCCTGGATAGAGCGAACGGAGCAGCGTTTCCGCCGTGGGAAATCCTGTGAGCAAGCTGGCCTCATTGTCCGGCACGAAAATCTGCTTGTCCTTGATCGCCTGAAACAAAAGCTGTTTCTGTTCTTCCGTACGCTCCGCCAGGAATTGCCTCACGCACCAGAAGCCATCCACGCTGAAGCGGAATTCCGGATGGTCGCGGACCAACTCCATCGCCTCATCCAGGGTGCGGCTTTGTGCTTCCGCCACCTTGGCTTGGTAATCTGTGTAGCCCACGTCCAGATGGGAGTGCGGGACGAGGAAGAAGTTCCACTTCTTGGCGGGTTCGAGCGTTACGGGGATGCGCAGGGCGTGGCCACCCAGGTTGACTGCTATTTCGCCTTTCGAGCCAGCGGGGAATTCCGCCACGGCAAACTCCACCATCTGCTCGCCAAAGTCCCAACCGGAATCGAGCTTGGCACTGTATTCCCCCTTGCCCAGCGTTAAATCCACTTGCCCGCCCGAGCACGGGGAGTTGTGATGGACGTAGACGTCCACCAACTCATTTAAGGCATTGTCCTTTTGCGTATAAAAAATCGTGGGCACGGTTTGAACGGAAAGGTCGTTGGGTGAGAACTTAGCCTCTGCATCCTGATCGAGTTCCAGGGCGTCATAAACGAGGCCCGAGAGCGTGAAGTCGTCGCGATCGGCGGGATGGTCATTTGCCTTCAGTACCAGTTCGTTGCTTCCCTGGCGCAGGAACTGCGTGGGAAGTTCGGCGGTGATCGTGTTGTAGGAGTAGTTGGGCAGGAAGACGCTGACTGTATCGCCCCCCGAATAGTCGAGCAGGGGATGCTGGAAGTACAGCGCACGGTGGCCGTTGATCTCTACCTCTAGGCGTGACACGCGGGGGGATTCCACCAGCAGCCCCACCTTCAGCGTGTACAATCCTCTCGGCGCAGAGGGGAGATCAAACTTGATGGCGTAAGGGTGTGGCCGGAACCCCGCCTGGCCGATAGACGAACCCGCCTGCATGGCGGGCCAGTCCGTCTCCGCTTTGCTCTTGCCAACGGTGTAAACCAAGTCGGCTTTGGCTGGTGCAATGCCCGGCTTGGGCGCCGGCGGCAATTGCATGGTGAACTCCACCGAGGATTTATCAAACTTCCCAATCTTCCACACCACCTGCGAGGCAGCGGCAGCGTGCTGGCAAAATGCCATCGCCGCCACAATCAGAAACATCAGCGGGACTCTTACGTCTGCGAGCTTTCTCATGAATTCCCCCCTACTTAAATTGGGTTTTCGTCTGAGGACCGCGCATTGGGAAGGTGATTCGCCGTCAATCGAAGAAGATGAACATCAAAAAGTGACATTCCGACCGAGCCATCTGCGACGTTTACCCGGAACTTCCCTTTGGGCACCTTGGCCCGGTGAGATTATACGCACCTGTGGAGCGATCCGACCCCGTAGCAAGCACACCAATGACCAGAGCGGCCGGGAACTTGCAGCTATACTCGTCGTTCTGTCTGTCTGCGGGTGGAGTGGAAGACTAGACGTGTTAATCGGCCCGGTAGACAATCTTACCGCCCACAATAGTCATCACCACCTGCGCATCTTTGATTTTGGCGGCGGAAATAGTAAAGAGGTCGTCGGAGAGCACAACGACATCTCCGAGTTTCCCGGGTGCAATGCTGCCTTTCTCGCTCTCCTGGAAGGCCGCGTAGGCGGAGCCTTCTGTGTAGGCGCGTAATGCCTCCTCAACGGTCAGGCGCTGCTCTGGAAACCAGCCACCTGGGTTCTTGCCATCGAGTGTTGCCCGCGTCACGGCGGCATATATGCCCATAATTGGACTCAGCGGCGCCACTGGCCAATCGGAGCCAAACGCCAGCGGAGCCCCCGCTTCAAGCATGGAACGCCACGCGTAACTCCACTTGGCTCGCTTGGGGCCCAGGCGTCTTTCCGCCCAGCGGCCGTCGTCGATGGCGTGATAGGGCTGCATACTGGCGATAATGCCCAGCTGGTGAAAGCGGGCAAAGTCCTGAGGACGCATGTGCTGTGCGTGCTCAATTCGAAAGCGATGTGCTGCTGGATTCGAGCCGCCCAGGCGAGCGTACATGTCCAGAATTTCGGCGATGGCGCGATCGCCGATAGCGTGGATGCAGACTTGGAGATTCGCTTGGTCGGCGCCGCTCGCGAGAGCTTCCATTCTCCCCGGTGGATTCATCAGGGGCAACGGAATGCCGAGATTTGCCGGGTCGTCTGCGTATGGGTCAAACATCCAGGCCGTTGCTGACCCGAGCGACCCATCCGCAAAGCCTTTGACGCCGCCCAGCTTGATGAAGTCGTCGCCCATGTCGTGTTGAATTCCTGCATCGCGCAGCTTTTCCCACTGAGTGATGGGGACAATTTCATAAACGCGGCAAGTCAGCCATCCTTCCAATTCGGCCTTGCGCAGAAGTTCGACTTCACCTGAGAAGCTGCCATTCCATGAGTCCTCACCCACGGCGATGGAGTGGATGGAAGTAAGGCCGACACGCGCGGCTTCATTGAGTGCTGCATGCATGGCCTCTGTCATCGCGGCTTCCGTGGGGCGGGGAATTGCTTTGAAGATCAACCCTTGCGCGGCGTCTTTGAAAACCCCACTGGGTTCGCCTGCTGAATCACGCACGATGACGCCGCCAACCGGGTCAGGAGTTGTGCGCGTCACTCCGGCCAGCTTGATAGCCAGCGAATTCGCCAGCAGCGCATGCCCATCGTAGCGGCTGAGAGCAACCGGAGTGTTCTTCGTCACGGTGTCGATCATCCGGCGCGTCGGCAGCATGGCCGATGGCCATGCCCGTTCGTCCCATTCTCCCTCCATGAGCCATCGCCCCGGCTCCAGTGCCTTCGCCTTTTCCGCGATGCGATGGACAAATTCTTCCTCGCTGTGGGCATCCTTCAGGTTGACGGAGAGAAGCTGGAAGCCGCCGTAAATGAAGTGGGTATGGCTATCGATAAGTCCCGGCACGGCGAGGCGGCCCTTCAAGTCAATCACCCTGGTGTTCCCGCCAATGTAGGTCTCGATCTCGGCGCTGTTTCCCACCGCCAGGATGCGGCCATTGGCAATGGCCACGGCCTCGGCGAACCTTGCGGGCGCTGATTTGATTCCTTGAGGAGAGGCGGGCTCTCCCGTCCAGATCTTTCCATGCAATAAAACCAGGTCTGGACCGTGAAAATTCCCCCGACCCGGTTGAACGGAAGAGACTCCCCCGCCATTTGTTGGCAACAACATGATGGCCCCCGCAATGAAAAATAAAATTGCTGCGTGCAGCGCCTTGGAGTGCAATTGCGAAGTTACCGCCATTGAATTTCGTACTGATTTGAAGTTCATAAAGTTCTCTATGGTGCTGGAAAGGCAGCAGCTTTGCGACGGCATTCCAAGAGATTGTTCACTGGATCCAACCCGGCAGTGATGGACCTAACTATCCTGCGTCAGGACGCATGCCATCATCTGTCGCGGAAAGATGACATCGATTCCATCCCCACCGGTTTCAACCGTTATCCCCAATTCTGTAGGGTAGAGGATTTTCATTTTCGACCCAGTCTGTGGCAGATGAATCCGGCCATCGCCGCGCAGTCGCCACACCGCAATGAAATTGCTTCTCGGTGAGCGCATCCCTAGAGAGATTGGGGAGAATGAATCCGTCATGTCCGGTAGCCCAAGCGGGTAATAAGGCGCGGCGGCGCCAATGTGAGGCCGAATCCTTTCCTTGTAGATATGCAGACCAGTTCTTACCTGCGCAAAACTCTCCGGGCTTAATTTTGCCAAGTGGCCGCTCTGATGAATTCTGAACAGCATGGCGTTTACCATATTAAACGTAGCGGCATCGGCATCGCCGTCTGCAAGCTGGTAAGACCAGATGGCCAATTGTTCTGGCAGGACGGCGGCGGACTCGCCCACCTCAATTGCCGGGTAGAGACGGTAGTCCTCCTGATCGCTTGAGGACTGAAGTTGGAGGTGCGATAGCATGGCATACTCCATGCGTCCTCCGCCGCTTCCACAATTTTCAATGGTAAGGTTGGGGTGGCGGGCCAGCACCTCGTCCAACCACTTGAGCAGCGCCCGGTTGTGCTCAAGCAACCCCTGCCCAGGGCTGTCCGCCAGATAATCCGTGCCCTCCAGCCCATCGACGTTGTAATCCATCTTGATGTAACCCACCTTGTAGTCGCCCACCACGCGGTCGATAACGCTATCCAGGTAGGCACGCACTTCCGGGTTGCGCAAATCGAGAAGGTATCGCGTATGGTCAATAATTCGTTTCCCATGCCGTTGGAAAAACCAGGCGTCAGGTTTATCCTTCAAGGGCGAATTGATTCCAATCACTTCCGGCTCAAGCCACAATCCCGGCACCATACCTTTGGCCCGAATGCGGTCTAATACCTTTTGGAGCCCGCCCGGCCACCGTGTCTTGGAGGGTTGCCAGGTCCCCACCGATCCCCACCAGTCTTCATTCAACTCCGCGTACCATCCCGCATCAATCACAAAGTACTCACATCCGGCATCTGCCGCCGCATCGATCAGGGGCAGTTCTTTAGCCGTTGTCGGATCGCCTTCCAAACAATTCATATAGTCATTGAAAATTACTGGAAGCTCTCGCGCGTCGTGACGAAGGCGAAGGCAAGCCGCGCGCCTGTACTCCGTCAAGGCATCGATGGCCTGCTCAAATCCGCCGCGCACACAGCCTACTGCCGCTGGAACTGTGAAATACGTCTCTCCCGGTTTGAGGCTCTTCCACGCATGGCCATGAAGTTCATCCGGCCCACCAATATAGGTGTAAACGGTTTTGTCAGCCGTGTTTGCTAGTTCCCAATGCCACGTTCCATTGTGTTCAATCTGCCAGAACCAGGTGATGCCAAGTGTTGTGTTTTCAACGAGGCCCATAGGCAGATACCGTTGGGTTGACCAGGTGCCGGTGCTGCTAAACCCTGCCGGCGAAAGCGTGAAGTTGCCATTATCGATAAAGCCCGCTTGCGAGGGCTTCGCCGTCCTCCACTGCGCTTCGGCTTGCCATGTATTGCGCGCGTAGTGGATGCGAAGTTCCTGTTCGAACCCGTGGGGCGATGCAAGGTTATTCAGCATGGCCGAGCTCAGGTATTCGATGCCCACGCTTTGGCTGCTGATGTTGGTCACGCGCGTGCTTCGGCGAACCACTGGCAAGTTTGCGAAGGTTTCGTAAATCGACTCAACCTCCAGTCCGAGAATCGGGTCAGACTGGTAGATGATGAAACGTTTACCCAATTGAGTTGAAACTTCCCTCCTTCCCCGGTAAACCAGCCGCGTGCCCGGACATCCACCGGTGAGCTTTAAGCCATGATGGTCGTTGGGGTCTTCGCCCGTACAGTGGAGAGAGGCTTCAAGACCTGAACTGGCAGTGGGGCGGGGAATATCCCGTGGAGGCGCAACTCCTGGCGGTAATACCGTCCGGGAACGGATCTTCTTATCGAGAAACTCGAAAGAAAATACCAGGCCCGGCGCTATCCACTCAAATGGCTCATAGACTGGCGGAGGTAGCGCGTCGTTGTCCGTATCCGGCAGCTGGTCGGCCTCAGCCAATTCCGATGCAGAGGCCGTCAGCCTCGAAGTAAGCGCGCCGGCCGTAAGCATTCCCGTTCCCTGCAAAAAACCTCTCCGGTCGATTCCTGCCATTGAATTCCTCCGCTTCATTGGTCTCAGTAAAGAGGAGTTCGGCTCTAAGCTGAATTCCTCCATGACCCTATATCATCCGTCATTGCACGGCAATCGACTAATTAAGACCGCGAATTCAAGCCCCTCATTGGGGGAGCAAACAGAGTATACCTCTCCTGCACACTGCTCTTATCATCCAGTGGTCAAGGCGGCGAATTGCGAATTCCAATTCAGCCCGGAACTATTTCCAATTCAGTGGGTAAAGGCAATCAGGAAGTGGTGCGGTCACAGATGCTTGGAGAGACGTCTTAGAGCTCTTGAGCCCCTTCCAGCTTGCTCAGGTTCAGGTCGAAAATTCCCAAAGGGAGATGGCCAGTTTTTCGTGCAAGTTCAAGCAATAGACAGTCCGAAATTCCCACACTGGGCCGGTCCCGCTCCCAACGCATGGCGCAAGGAAGCGGCTCCGGCGCTCCCGCCTTTGGCTCAGGCATCGTCAGGATTGCCAAAGCAAAGGGGCCTGCAGGCGTGTATCTTGCTGGATTTGAGTCTCCGCAAGTGGGATACTGTTCTCCAAGGTATGGGGGGGCAAGCAAGTTTGCAATATTGGCAGTTGCGCGAAGACTCTGGCGCCACGGGGACGAGCGAATGCAATCACATCCCAGCAACTTGGAGAATCCAAGGCAGACTCAGTGAAGCCAATAACTCAACTCGCCTCCGGCTGTCTGGTCCGGCGCCGGCGTGGGAACGGGTCCTCCACCTTGGGTAGGGCAATGGTCGTACTCCTATTTTGTGTACTCTGGGGTACGGGGGAAATTCCGTGCCGGGGAGAAGATAAGCCGAGCACCAAGCCGCTATTCCTTGTGGCTCGCAGTTCCATACTGGATCCATTTTTTGAACGGTCCGTGGTTCTTATGGTGCCGTTACAAGGGGAGCCGTTGATTGTGGGGCTGGTGGTCAATAAGCCCACCCAGTTGCCGCTCCTCAAGATTTTTCCCAAGAGCCCCGCCGTTAAGAACCGATCCGACAACGCATACCTGGGAGGCCCCGTCGATATGGCGTCTCCCGCGCTTGCTTTCCATAGCCGCAAGCCTCCCAAGCAGGCAATTCCGCTTTACGACGACGTTTACCTGAGTTTCGATCCGAAGTTCATTTCGAAACTCATAGAAGATCCCAAAGAAACAGGGGAGCTGCGCCTGTTTATGGGGCGGGCGCAATGGGCGCCCAAGCAGCTTCAGGGCGAGGACCTTCGGGGCTCTTGGTACACCCTCCGAGCTGAAGGTGGCGTGATTTTTGACCGTGATTCCGAACACCTCTGGAAGCGCCTTGAAGAACGCGCTGAGGCACCAATGCACGTGCAGGAGTGGATGCCTCAATCGCCGCAGATGTTTGGACATATTTCTACACTAAGCTTCTGCACTTTCCGGCCACCGGCCAGGGCTTCGTTGCTGCTGATGCTGGAGTGATACCCGGCTTCGACCGTTATCATGGAAGTCCCACGGCCGTTCCTCCCGTGAGTGGGCATTGCTTGGACTTGTCCCGATGCCTTTGATCGGGATAGCCATGGCATGATCACCGGAGGTCGACCGGCTGGCAGAGTGTGGGGAAGTCGGAGACTCGCGCGCGTCTCCCAGGACAGAGATCCTCTTGCCACGTCCTTGGCACTGGAGTGACGATTGCAAAGCACGCAGAGTCGTTTCTCCCCCCGTGGCCCTCATGTTGACCACGAGTGTGCCAGGGTTATGGTGATGCGGGTAGCGGAAGTCTGTTTGCACCTATTTGACAAATCTTCAGTACAATATTTTGTCAGAATGCTCCGGTCCAGATTGGGATTGTCACCGCTGCGTCTACACTGATTACCGAGGGGCGAGTCATCATGGGAGAATTAGGCAGACGGGTATTGTTGGTGGACGACGAACTCGTACTACAAAAGCTCATCTCGAGATACTTGGCATCCGCGGGGTATGCCGTTTTGACGGCAAACGACGGTTTGGACGCAATCGCGAAACTCCGAGTGGTGCTGCCGGACCTAATCATCTCCGACCTCAACATGCCCCGAATGCCAGGGCGTGAGTTTCTTGAGGTGGTGCGCAATCGCTTCCCCCAAATACCCGTTCTGGCCATCGGTGACGAGGCGGACGATGAATTGCCCGCAGGCGTGGCCGCCGATGCTTACTTTCACAAGAACCGATTCGGATTTCACCAACTCCCCGAAGCCATCGATAACCTCAATAGACGACATACCCGACGACCTGATCCCCCACTGATGCAAAATGAAATCGTCGCGGCAAAACGGGATGGGAACGGCCATTACATCATCCACTGTGCAGACTGCTTGCGTGAATTCAGCATTCCGCGTCTATTCCACATCAAGGGAGCTCAGAGGTGGACGAGTTGTACGTATTGCGGGAAAATCATTCAGTTCACTGCCGATTAGGAGATTAGGAATATCCCTCTCGACTTGGAGCAAAGGGACATAAGGGGATATGCGCTTAGTAGTTCCGATTGGCCCAGACGACCGTCTTCTTGATTTTAGGAGGGCATGTTTGTGAGTGTGGTAACTATTGACCCCTTGATCATGTTTTGGCGGAGGGCAGCATTGTGATACGCTCTGGAAGTTTAACGGCGTCCGATTATCTCTTAACATCTGCACCATTTCCGGCTGGGAGACCCCAGCTAAATTGGAGGTCATCATGAGAGGAAAGCTCCGTGCAGTTCTAATCATCTTGGGGGTTCTGATTGTCCTGGTTCTCGTTGCTCCATTCTTGATTCCCGTCAATCAGTTTCGCCCCACGATTGAAGAAAAAAGTTCCGCCGCTTTGGGGCGTAAAGTGCAAATCGGCAACCTCAGTCTCTCGCTTATCAGCGGCTCTCTCTCCGCCGAACAATTGTCAATTGGTGACGATCCCAAATTCGGAACGTCGCCCTTCCTTACAGCCAAAGCGCTCAAGGTGGGCGTCGAAATCATGCCGCTGATTCTCTCGAAGACAATCAACGTCACCGGCATCACCATTGATAGTCCCCAGGTCACGCTGATTCGCGATGCGGCCGGCCGGTGGAATTATTCTTCCCTGGGTGGAGCCTCCACCCCGTCTTCTGCTTCGGCCGCTCCTGGAGGGTCTAAAACCCCTGCACCGGCTTTCTCGGTGAAAAAGCTGGAACTCAAGGACGGCAGCATCATTATCGGGTCAACGACTTCGAAAAAAAGCAGCACTTACGATCACGTCAATGTCACCGCTTCCGACGTTTCCTTGACGTCGAAATTTCCGGTAACTGTCACCGCCGATCTTCCCGCTGGAGGCAAATTTAAGCTTGAGGGTGAGGTCGGGCCTGTCGATCCAGCCGATGCTGCCCTGACCCCGCTCGACGCCAAGCTCCAGGTGGATTCTTTGAATCTCGCCTCCACCGGTATCCTCGATCCCTCTTTGGGGCTTGGAGGCATTGTTGACCTTGATGGCACGATTGCCTCGCAAAATGGAGAAGCCAAAACCAAGGGCAGTGTAAAACTCTCCAAGGCACTACTGATCTCAGGCGGCAAAGCAGCATCAGTCCCCGTTATCGTCGATTTCGATACGTCTTACGATCTTCGCAAATCCGCCGGAGTGTTGAATCCGTCCGTACTCAAAATTGGCAGCGCCGCAGCGCATCTGAACGGCACTTACATTACCGCTGGTGAAGCTGCCGTCGTCAATATGCAACTCGATGCCAAGGACATGCCTGCCAAAGATCTGGAAGCATTTTTGCCTGCGCTCGGCATCAATTTGCCCAAAGGATCGTCGCTTCAGGCGGGCACGCTCAACGCCAATCTCCATCTTGCGGGTCCTGTGGACAAACTCGTGACCACGGGAGACGTTGGTCTGTTCAATGGGACGCTCGTGGGCTTCGATCTGGGCTCGAAAATGTCCGGTGTATCTGCGCTCACGGGCGTAAAAACCGGCAAAGACCTTGAGATCGAGAAACTCACCACAAACCTCAAGATGGCGCCCACAGGGTTGGAAGCCAGTGATTTTCTAGCTGTCATCCCCACCATGGGCAGTCTCGCCGGCGGAGGGACGATCGACGCGAAGGACAATCTTGATTTCAAAATGGCGGCCACTCTCACCACCACCCAGGGGACCATCGCAAGCCCGGTTTCCGGAATTCTCAGCAAGGCGGGAGGCAGTCAGAGCGGTTGTAAGAAAGGGACTACGATCCCCTTCCAGATTCAGGGTACTGCCTCCGAACCGAAGTTCGTACCGGAGGTTGGCGGCATGGCGGCGGGGATGGTGAAGTCACAACTGGGTTGCGTCGGGTCCACGGTTGCAGGTCCAGCAGAGAAGGTGCCCGTGAGCGGGGCGGTTAACGCTCTCGGCGGATTTCTTAAGAAGAAAAAGTCCCAATAAAGAATGTTGGTCCCCTGTCCCCGAGTCGAACGGGACTCTATGGCTTTTCAGACCATCGCAACGACCGCGCTTGCTCACCGGGGAAAATCAGGTGTCAGGTATCAGGTGTCAGGTTTCAGGTGCCAGGTATCCAGTGACGGGGGAATGCTTCCCCTCACCCTGACACCCTGACACCTGGCACCTGACACCTCCTATTCCAGTTCCACGTTCCAATACAGGTACGCCTTGTAGTCCGACCATTCTGGCCGCAGCGCGTGGATGTGCAGCCGGAAATTGAATCGAGGGTCGAACTGTTTGGGCTCCACAGGCTTCTGCAAGAGCGTCAGTCCGGCCTCTAGCGGGGTCCGATTCGACTTGCGCTTGTTGCAGCGTCCACACGCCAGCGCCAGATTCGTCCAGACCGATTTTCCTCCACGCGCCCTGGGCAGAATGTGGTCAATGGTGTACTCCGCCGTTTGCAGCACCACGCCGCAATACTGGCACGAGCTGTTATCGCGGATGGCGATGTTTCGGCGCGTCATCGGAACCTTTAGCCGCAGCTTCCGGCTGATATGGTTCCTCAGCTTGATGACGCGCGGCATCCCCATCTCGAACGACGGCGAGCGAAGGACGCGCTTGGCATCTTCTGTGACCACTACGGCGCGGTCCTGCCATTGCAGATTCACCGTCCTCTGCCAGGAGACGAAGGCCACCGGGAAACCCAGAGTGTCGAGAACCAGAGTGTCAGACATAAAACCTCGTCGAGGCGGCGGATGTAGCGGCGGGTTTATCCCGCCATATATCCAGGTTTATCCCGCCAATTCCCCACTGATTCCAACCTCGCGTGGCGCGGTAAACCCGCCGCTACATCCCCTTTCGAGAGTTGGGAGGAGCGCCGGGACTTCAACCCGGATTCTCCGCTTAGAAGGCGGGCGCCCTATGCGATTGGACGACGCTCCCTCAGTCCTTGAACGGATCGAATTCGTTCTTGCCCGCCATCGCAACACCCAGCGGCTTGAGTGTGTGAAGGACTCGCACCGACGCGGAGTGCTCAGCCAGAACTTCCGGCAAGCGCTTGTAGCAGTGCGGCGACTCGTCAACTCCGCCGCCGCGCAGTTCGACCCTGGCTTCAGCCACCCAGGTGTCCATCATTTCCTGGGTAACCTTCGGCGGGCGCTTCCACTCGCCGGTAGCCTTGTCGCGCTTGCCCTTGGCATCCATCCGGCCCATCACGCGGCCGGCGCCGTGGACGGTTGAGTAGAGAGAAAGTGGCGCATCGCCGTTCTCAACGCCTTCCAGAATCACGGAATTCTCGCCCATCGTGCCGCCCACAAATCCGCGCTGACCGGGAAATGCCGGCGTCGCCCCTTTGCGAACCACCCAAAGCGACTTTCCGCCGTGCGTCTCCTGCCACGCGAAGTTGTGATGGTTGTGGACCGAGTCGATGGCCCTGGCGCCAAGAATCTTTACCGCCCGATCACACACCCAATCGCGGCCCGCGTAGGCATACCGCCCCGCCAGCTTCATGGCGGCGATATAGTCCTGGCCTTCCTGAGTTCGAGCATCCAGCGCCACGGGAGCCGAATCCATATCGTCCTTGGCGCCTGCCCGATTGAGAAAGCGCGTGGCGATCTTGTGGCCAAAACCGCGGGAGCCAAAATGAACGCCCACCCAGATGCGTTCCTGCTCGTCCTGCAGGATGTCCACGTAGTGGTTTCCGCTTCCCACCGTCCCAAGCTGGGCCCGAGCCATGTCCCGCAGCGAGGTGAGTTTCCAGGCGGCGGAGTTGGCCCCCTGGGTAATCTGCCAGGCGTCGTCGTCCACGAAAAGTCCGTGGTCAACGTCCTCGCGGTTCTTGCGCCCAAGCCCGAAGCTTACCGTTGACCAGACATCGTCCATGATGCGGGCGATGTTGGCGCGCACGTCCTTTGCGTCGGCATCGGTCAGCACTGCTTTGTTGCCGCAGCCGATGTCGTAACCAACACCTGAGGGGCTGATCAGGTGCTCGTGGGCGATGACGCCGCCAATGGGAACACCGTAGCCCTTGTGGTGATCGGCCATCATCGCGGCCTGCCCGAAGATCCAGTAGCAGGTGCGGATTTGCTTCAAGGCATATTCGTCAACCTGGGTTCCCCACACCGGAATGTTGTCAATGATCTGCATAACGCTCCTATAGTATCCTGTGCGGGAGTCGAACCCGCTTCGACTGATTGAAAATCAGCCATCCTACCGATAGACGAACAGGCCATAAAACTTTGGCGGTCTGTACGGGATTTGAACCCGTGATCTGTTCCGTGACAGGGAACCGAGGACTCCAGACTCCTCCAACAGACCGTGGCGTCCCTAGTGGGATTCGAACCCACGTTCCCCGCTAAATCCCGGGAATCCTGGCCGCTAGACGATAAGGACTTGGTAGCGGGGATGGGAATCGAACCCACCTTTGTCGGCTTATGAGACCGCTAAACTCACCAGAGTTCTACCCCGCAATAAATTGGTCGGGAAGCAGGGACTCTAACCCCGGTTCTCGCGTACCCGAAACGCGCGCCTTTGCCACTAGGCCACTTCCCGTCAAACTGGTCGGGATGAGAGGATTTGAACCTCCACCGCCCTTTCCCCAAGACAGGTGGGCTGCCATTACCCTACATCCCGAAATTCTGGAGCGGTGCCGTTCAGTCTTGTAGCGCGTCTATAACGGCATC
>PLSX01000128.1:1189-51309 GCA_003165315.1 Acidobacteriota bacterium | reverse complement strand
GCCGCACTGCGTGGGCCGCCGCCGCGCACCGAGCCGCGCACCAGGTTTTGGAAGAAGGCAGAGTCTTCACCGATCCCCTTGCCTTGCGCATTCTGGGAAAAGACGTGGAGGCAGTGATTCACGATGCTGAGCAGCATCCCTCCCGGCGCCGAATGCGCATCTTCATCGCCGTCAGGGCGCGCTTTGCCGAAGACCCTCTGGCGGCCGCGATGGAGCGTGGGGCTCGCCAGTTGGTGGTTCTGGGAGCGGGGCTGGATACCTATGCCTACCGCAGCACTTGGGGCGACCGGCTCAGGATTTTTGAAGTTGATCATCCCTCGACGCAGGCCTGGAAGCGCGAACGTCTTCAAGAAGCCGGCATCGCCATTCCCGACACGCTCACGTATGCCCCTATCGATTTTGAGCATCAGACGCTGGGGCAGGGACTGGCGTCCGCCGGGTTTGATCCCTCTCTGCAAACCTTCTTCACCTGGCTGGGCGTGGTGCCTTACCTCACTGAGGCCGCGATTTTTTCCACACTTGGTTTCATCGCCAATCTTCAAGGCGGGGCGCACGTTGTGTTTGACTACGGCAATCCTCCTGAATCCCTGCCTCCGGAATTGCGCGCTTTTCATGATGAGCGTGTCGCACGAGTCGCCGAATTGGGTGAAGCCTGGCTGAGTTTTTTCGATGCCGATGACTTGCACTCTAAATTGCGGAGCCTGGGGTTTACTGAAATCGAAGACTTGGGTCCTCCTCAGATTGCCGCGCGCTACTTTCCCCACCGCGCTATTAATTCGCCCAACAAGGGGGGACACATCTTACATGCGACGACAATGCCAAGAGCCACTCTCCCGGAGACATCAGATGGTGAGCTCAAAAACCCTTAAGACCCTTGACCTCGCAACACTGGAGGAGTGGCGCGCGTGGCTTGCCTCTCATCACGCTTCCGAATCTGAAGTTTGGCTGGTCTTTTACAAGCGCGAGACGGGACGGGCGTCCATCGCTTACGGGGATGCCATTGATGAAGCTTTGTGCTTCGGATGGGTTGACAGCCTCGTCAAGCGCCTGGATGATGGGCGTTATGCGCGCAAGTTCACGCCGCGAAAGCCTGACAGCAGGTGGTCAACGGTGAACCGCAGACGCTATGCGCAGCTTAAAGCCAGCGGGCGGTTGATGCCTGCCGGAGCGGACCGGCCGCCCTCGGAGCGCAGTGGTGATGCGCCCAGGCCATCGCTCTCAAAAGTCCCATCGTACATTCAGGAAGCGCTGAACGACCACCCGGCAGCGGGCCGCTTTTTCGAGAGTCTTGCGCCTTCATACCGGCGGGTGTACATCGGCTGGATCGATTCCGCCAAGCAGCAAGCGACCAAGGCGAGGCGCCTTGAAGAGGCAATACGCTTACTCTCAGCGGGCAAGAAGCTGGGATTGAAGTAGAGGCGGCTTTACGCCGCCATCTGGCGAGGTAAACTCGCCGCTACCTTATCAAACGGATACCCTGGCCCTCTCCTGAAAACATTGCATGTTTTCTCCAAGGCAGATACCATGAGCGCGCTTGTTTTGGGAATTCCCTTAAGCGGGGATGTTGGAATCATCGGAATTATTGTTCAAACCGGCCCAGCTTTTTCGGTGCCACGCACTAATTGAATTGCGAGATTCTTCCTCTTCCCCGCCGGACCATTTCCGCCCGAACCAGGCAAACCAGGATTTAAATTTCCATTCAGGTGAGCACAATCATGCGTCGTAGAAATTTTCTTAAGACATCGCTTGGCGCCGCCGGCGCGGCTTTCGGCTTGGGTTCCATGGCCCCGGAGCTTCTCTTTGCCGGCATTCCCCCGTTACCTCCGAACGCTTCCAACGCGGGCTATGACGGCCTTCGGAGCGCCTTTGCCAATCCTCCCATCCAAAATCAGAACTGGACTCGCTGGTGGTGGTTCGGACCTCAGGCCACGGAGGAGGGAATTACCTACGAGCTGGAGCAGATGAAGAAGCAGGGGCTGGCGGGCGTGGAAATAAACTGGATGTGCCCGCTGGAACTTGAGGGAAATTTCCCTTTCCTCTCCCCCGAATGGGAAAAGATGACTAGGTTCGCCGTGCTGAAAGCCAAGGAGCTTGGCATGCGCGTCGACTTCATGCTGGGCACGGGCTGGCCTTATGGCGGGCCGTGGATTACCCCCGAGCTTGCTTCGACGTGCATCGTTCCCAGCGTGAGCGAGATCGTGGGGCCTGACCGCTATGGCCAGAAAATCCCCGGTGAAATTGGCGAACATGAAAAACTGATCGGGTTGTTTGCCGCTCAAATTGTGGGGTCCGATGAAGTTCTTGATCCGCGCAGCATCGTGGACTTGCGGCCTTATCTGCGTTACACCGACCCGAATTACTGGGCGGTGGCGCGGCAGGCGATTGGCTGGCCCGTCCCCGAAGGCCGCTGGAAAATCATCGCGCTCAAGCAGTCGCCCACGCGGCAGGCGGTGCGTGTGGCTTCACTCGGTGACGAAGGTTTCGTGCTCGATCATCTCTCCCGCAAAGCGCTGGACAAGCACATTGAAGTGGTTGGAGGCGCGCTCAAGAAAGTGGCGGGAGATGAATTCGGCAAAACCGTTCGCGCTATGTTCTGCGACAGCTTTGAAATCACCGTTCCATTGCAAGGCTATTACTGGACGAGCGACTACCTGGACGAGTTCAAGAAGCGCAAGGGGTATGATCTCGCCCCGCACCTGCTGGCGCTCTGGTTTGACGTGGGCGATAAGACGCCCCACATCCGGCACGACTTCATTCACGTCCTCTCGCAGCTCATCATGGATAACTTCTTTATTCCATTGCGGGAATGGTGCGAGCAGAACAGCCTGATCTCGCGCGTCCAGTCCCATGGAAGCATCGGCGAACTCCTGCAATCCTACGCGTGCAACTCCGTGGGCGAAGGCGAGCAGGTGACGCGGCGCGAGCCCCAGGTTTCAATCCACCGCAAGAACGCCACCAGCTCCGCCCACATTTACGGCAAGCCCCTGACGTCCGCCGAGAGCTTCACGTTTCTGAGTGCAGCGGATTATCCCAGTTCCTATCGCTACGTGGTGAATCTGGAGTTGATGAAGGCGGTCCTTGACCCCTCACTGCGCGACGGCTATCAGGAGATCATCAATCACGGTTATTGCTACAACGATCCGGACGAAAGCACGGAGCCCTTCCACGAGATGTTTGCCTCTTCCGTGATCCGCCATACCGAACCGTGGTGGCAGTACTACCATCACTTCACCTCTTATGTGGGCCGCTGCTGCTCACTAATTGCACAAGGGCGGTTTGTGGGCGATGTGGCGATTCTCTCGCCGATTCAGGATGCCTGGAGCAAGGTGAAGCCGGCAACCAACACCGGCTTGGACCCGCAGACGGACATTAAATGGGGTGAACTGGCGCCACTGATTGTCCGCAATGGTTTCGATTTCAACATCATTAACGATCAGGTGCTGCTGGAACGGTCCAGCTTCGAAAACGGCAAGCTGGCGATTGAGAAGATTCAGCATTCGGTGCTGATTTTGCCGCGGATGACGTATCTTTCGCTCGCCAGCCTTGAACGCGCGCGTGATTTCTGCCAGGCCGGCGGCGTGGTGATCGCCATTGATCGTCTGCCGGAATTTTCCACAGGATTCACTGGTTATGAGGAGAACGACGCCAAACTGAAGAGCATTGTGGCGGAAATGTTTGGAAACATTCCGATCCATGATTCCATCGTCAAGAACAAATTCGGCCAGGGTGAGGCGATCCTGCTTCGTTCGGAAACGGACCTGCCCAAGATTCTGCGCGAGCATCTGCAACCTGACTTTGCCTTGGAAAAGCGCGCTGATTCCGTGCTGCATCTGCACCGGCGGGCGGACGATGCCGATCTCTATTTTGTGACCAACACGGGCGAGTTCTACCAGGAGAATTCCGCCCTCTTCCGCACCGATCGCAAGTCCGTGGAACTCTGGAACGCGGAGACCGGGCAGACCACTCCCGTGGCAAATTACGTGGTGGAGAGCCATGGCGTGCGCGTTCCTTTCCGCTTGAAGCCGTATGAGTCCGTGTTCTATATCTTCAAGGATGCGCCCGAGCCCGCGCACATCGTGGAGACCAACGCGGATGAGGTCCAGGTTGCAGGCGAGGGCAAAATCATCTGCACCACCGCCAACAATGGGACACTTTACATCTGTACCGGCGGGACGGCGAAGGCGGGACGAAAAGAACTGCTCGTCAAAGACCTGCCGGCGCCGCTCGAGATCACGGGCGAATGGCTGGTGACGTTCCAGGCTTACAAGTTTGACAAGCTGGTGAAGAAGATGGGCGTGCTGCACTCCTGGAGTGACGACGCCGACACGCGCAACTTCTCCGGCACGGCGCGGTACGAACTGGAGTTTGAAATCCCACCCGCTCTGCTGGAAAAGGGACGCCGGGCGACGCTGGATCTTGGAACGGTGATGGACGCCAGCAAGGTGTGGCTGAACAGCACGGCGGCAGGCGTGACGTGGAAGCGTCCCCACCTGCACGACGTGAGCAATTTGGTGAAGCCGGGCAAGAACTTTATTGAAGTGCGCGTCAGCAACCGGCTGATCAACGCCGTGGCGGGCATGAAGCGGCCGGAGTGGTCGTATAAAGTCGACGAGAAATACGGCAGCTACAACGAGCGCCATCAATGGGTGGAATTCCTAACGCGCGAATACGGGGCGGAAAATATTCCCCCCGCGGGATTGCTCGGCCCAGTCAAACTGATCTTCGCCCAGGAGCTTGAGTTTGAGATCTGAGATGGATGGCCACTCTCAGTCGCGTGTCGAGAGACCTGTGGAGTGCATCTCTATGCCGGGTGTAAGAGGAGCCTCGCCATGAGAACTAACTCTCTCTTTGTCATAGCCCTTGCTCTTGCGGGGGTTATCTTGGGCTCTAGCGTGCCTGCCGGGGCTGATGCCGGTGTGTTCACGGGGAATGGTCAGGACCTTCACCAGATCACCTCAAAAAGCGTACAACTTGTTAGCATCGATGTCGTGATCATTCCCGGTCGCGGCCGATTTCTTTACGACGGAACTGTTCCAGGCATGGATCAAGCCGATTACAACTGCACCTTCGTCCTACGCAGTCTCTCGGAAAAGGCAGAGGACGTTCAGGTGGGTTTTCCCGTGGATTCCGAGTTTGCGCAACAAACTGGTAATGACTCTCCTGAGATATCCCACAAAGAGTCCAAGGAGTGGGTGCTGCAATATTCCTTCATCGCACGAGATGAGCGCGCGACCTATCACGTCGAGTTTGTTCGCCGAAAGCGGACAGGCTCTCCTGGCGACTTCGCAGAGGTATTTGTCTGGAACATGCACTTCGCGCCGAAGGAGACGCGGACACTCGATGTCCAGTACCGCATTCCCATTTCGATGGGCCTCTTATCGACGCGAAAGGATCAAATGGCAAGGTATTCCTACTCGGAGCCACTCGAGCAAGAGCTGGTTAACCTCGCGGACCTTGAGCAGGTTGGGTACATCACCTCAACAGGCTCCTCGTGGGCGGGCAATGTCGAACGGGCGACATTTTCAGTAATTACCGAACCGTTTGAGACGTACCTCAATTTTCGCGGGTGGGCCGAAGAATCATTGACCGAACAGACCCCGGATGGGGCGGGGACAGCCGATAAATCCAAGCCTTCATTTGAGGCTTCTCTGACTCCAGAACAGGCTGCGTTATTGGAGCGGGCCAAGCCGTTATTTCCCGTGAAGCACCCTTGGTGGTTTAGACAAATCTCGCCAGCCGGATGGAAGAAAGTAGATCATGGCGTGCAGTGGACCTACAAGGATTACAAGCCGGTGGACCCGATTGAAATTCAGTATTTCATGATGGAGCTTCCGCGCTTGCCTCAAGAGGTCGATCAGTTCGTGGATCAGTACCTAAGAGAATTGGGTAGAAACGAACCAGCCGCCACGGAGCTGAACCGATTGAAGCAGCTTTTATTGGCCACCTATGGCAAGGAACCTGAAGATCCCGTTGTGAAGCAACACGCGGCAGGGCAGGTATGGTATGCGCCGCGGAAGGATTTCACGATGGAAAGTCTGAGCAAAACACAAAAGGCCGTGCTCAAGAAGATCGACGACCGGATTGCAGCCGAACCCAAATGATGGATGGGGTGGCTGGATCAGCCGTTCAACATAACCTTCGATCCTGCCTCTTATCAAAAAAGAACTCGCGCACGTTCCGAGCAATTCCCTTCAGCCATCTAAGTCATTGTTTTCAATAACTGCTAATAACGGTATGGTATATGGCCGCCATCATGCTAGAACTCTAGCCAAGGAAAGACTTGGATGGTGAAATCACGCATTCCGAACGGCTTGAACCTCGACAGATTGCCTGATTTTTCACGCCTCGGGGGGGCGTATGAAAAAAAGAATACTTCTTTTCGACGATCAAAGCCACTATGTTATTGAAAACAAAAAAACAGACAAAATGTATAGGCAATACGTGGACATTTGCTACTGATTTACGCGAGTTAAGCGGTGATTGAGGGTAATTTGTTCTCTCATTGCGCGCGAATCTCACTGTTCTCATCGGAAAGACTGGAATCATTCAGTAACTAAGGGGAGGGTAATGGTGCGGGCAATCTGCGAGTGGATAGAGTGCAGAGGCGCAGGACCAGGCGGCCTGACACCTATAGCCGTGGTTACATTCAGTCCCCCCGTGACACATTCTCCCGCCTCGGCTTGCGGCCAGATCCCGCGAAGAGTTGTGACACGATCAGGTCGATCGCCCTCCGGGCCCTATTCAAACTCCGAGCACGACATAAAGTATCCGCAGCGGGGGCAGACCATTTTGCAGCGATGGGATTGCAGGCGGGCCGAGCAGACAGGGCAAAACTGGTTGGGATATTCGGGAGCTTTGGGCGATTCCTCAGTCATCATGGCTTATTCCTCAGGCGTAATGTTCCGCGAAGAAGGCCCGCATGCCTTCGTAGGCGCGCGTCAAGGTGGCTTCATCGGGAAGGAAGACGATGCGGAAATGCTGAGTTCCTGGGGCCTGGCCGAAGCCCGTGCCGTGGACGATCAGGACGTGTTTTTCCATCAGCAACTTTTTGGCAAACAGCTCGTCGCTTTCAGGAATATCGATTTTGGGATAGGCGTAAAAAGCTCCCCGCGGCGCCACGCAACTTATGTGGGGGATGGTATTGCAGGCGTTGACGGTCAAGTCGCGCCGGGCGCGCAGTTTGTGGCGAACCTCAAGCAAGTGGTCCTGCGGGCCTTCCAGCGCAGGCCGGACGGCAAACTGTTGCGGATAATTGGAGCACAGCCGCGCCCGCAGCAATTGGTGAATCCCCTCCACATAGGGTTTGACAGCGGCGGCGTGTCCGCTGACCGCTCCCCAACCCACCCGCCAGCCCGGAACCAGGTAGCCTTTGGAGAGCCCGTTGAAGGTCACCACAGGGACGTCAGGCGCCAATGAAGCCAGTGAGATATGAGGGTCGCCGTCAAGAATGAGCTTGTCGTAGATCTCGTCGGCGAAGATCACCAGATGATGCTGCCTCGCGAGTTCGGCGATCCGCTCCAGCGTTTGGCGCGAGTAAACCGCACCCGTGGGGTTGTTGGGATTTCCCACCACGATGCCGCGCGTGCCCAAATCGATCTTGCGGGCGATGTCGTCCAGGTCGGGTTGCCATTCATTCTGCTCATCAAGCAGATAGGAATTGGGTCGCGTGCCGAGCTTGGCAAGCACTGCGGAGTACATCGGATAATCAGGGCAGGGAGTCAGGACGTTTTCCCCCGCGTTCACCAGTGCCGTCAGGCAAATGTCCAGGGCTTCGCTCACTCCTGCCGTCAGGAAGACACTCTGAATGTTGCGAATCCCTTTGCGCTCCGCCTCCGCGCGGATGGAGTCCACAGCCTGGGGAAGGCCCAGCGAAGGACCGTAGCCGTTATGGCCGTCATGCATCGCCTTTTCCACGGCTGCAATCATGTGGGCAGGCGTTTGGAAGTCGAAATTCAAGGGATCACCGATGTTCAGCGGGAGGATGGTCTTGCCTTCCCGCGCCAGTTGTTCCGCCAGCACGGCCATGTCGCGAATGGCATACCGCACGTGCTTAAGGCGCTCAGCGGCGGGAACGATATGTTGTTTGACCGTTTGGCTCATCATAATGACCGGTGTTTAGCAGGAAGCCCCAAAGCGAAAATCGCCGCGCCCAGCAGGACACGGCTTGAACTCAAGTCTTCATCATAACTTATGGCAGGGGGAAACCTCACAGCTGTTTCTTCTTTTTCAACAATCCAGAGAGGCCGCGCGCCAGGTTGGCGGGCTCCTTGGCCGCGGCGGGAACAGGTCCGGCGTCTTTTGTTGCGCTTCCCTTGAGGGAGAACTTCGGTTTGGCAATAGTCCCGCCCACGGTGAAGGGAAAGGTCATCTTGCCGTTCGAGACTCTGCCGCCCGCGAGGCCTCCCAAAATCGATGTCAGCGGGTTGTTGCTGTTGGCAGCAAGGCTGGCCTCGCCCTGGTAATCCAGGGAGCCTTCACCCGCCATGGTCAAACTGCCGGAGCCGTCCACCTCCACGCCGTTGCCATCCAGGTTGATCTTGTTGCTGGAAAGCTTGCCGTCAGCAATCCGGAAATCCGCGGAGAGGGAAGTGAACGACGAGGGGTCGCCGTTGGCCGGACCCAAGCTCGCCAACTTCGCCAGGCTGCGAATATTGCCGGTGATTTGCAGGCCCGGCATCTTCCCATCGCGAATGATCCCCTGCCCGGAGCCTGTGACCCCTGCCATGGGATCGTCGGATTTAATCACCAAGCCCTCCATCTTGGCTTCTCCTTGCAGTGTTCCCGTCAACTGGCCTTTGGTTTGGGGAAAAGAGTCAAGAAATTCGGCAACATTGACCCCTTTCACCTGCGCATCGACGCTGTAGGCCAGGTTTGCCCCACCGAAGTTCAGAGAAAGGCTCCCCGCAGCGCTGCCGCTGTAGCATTTCAGATCCAGATCGTCAAAGAAGACTTCCTTGGGATAGAGACGAAACTTGGATTTCAGCTTGGTAACACTGAGCGGGCCAAAAAGCAACGTGTCGGCCTTGATCGTTCCCTCGGCCACCGCGGGGCCGCTGGCATCGGCGGCGTATACCACCGCATTGAACCCGCTCTTCATAGCGGCAAATTCGCCTGGCATGGAAGCGGGCGCACGAAGTGATGCAGTACTGGCCATGGCGTTCAAATTGACATCGTGCAAGACGATCTCTGCCCCGTGAACCTCAACCAGCGAAGGCCCCGGCGCTCCCGAAGCAAGCAAGTTTGCAGCGGTAAACTGCCCTCGCTCCACACTCAGCTTGGAGATGACACCCAGCGTGAAAGATGCGCTGTTGTTTCCGGATGGAGTGGAGGGCGCTTCAGCTTGGGCGGGCGGGTTCTCGAAGTTCCATCTGCCATGAGTGTCTTCCAGCATGTCAAGGGTTAGATCGTCCAGCTCCAGCGAAGTGATTTCCACCTTGTGATGCAGCAGGGCAAAAGCATCCACCGCCGCGAGAATCTTTTTGGCTTTCACAAAATCGCCGGTGGGAAAACCTGCGGGGTTGCCCAGGGAGAAATCATCCACGCGAATCGCCACCCGGGGCAGGATGGTCAGATCCAGGCGTCCAATTGCAACGGGCTTCCCGGTTTCCTTCTGAATTTGTGCGACCACTTGAGGCCGGTAACGATCGACGTTGAAGAGCATTGGGATGATTACGGCCGGCCCCACAATCACCACGGCCAGAACCATCAATACAATCAGGGCGATCTTTTTCCCTTTGGACAAAGCATGCTCTCCTGAAAATTTGCAAATGAGTTTAAGCGGCATATCATCGCCCCCGCGGGGAGGCAATCCGCAATTCAGCCCTCAAAATATTACACTCTTTTTCTTCCCGGTGCTCGTTCACGGAGCCGGGGTGGGTTTATCCGGAGGTTTGGCAGGCGGTTTGGCGGAAGGTTTGGCAGGAGGAGGAACGCGGGTAAATTTCCCGGTGTAGTAGTTAAAGAACGCTTTGCCGGGCGGGGCCGCTTGCACCGTCTCAGTGAATTCGTCAGTCCCGGTTCGCGACCAGATTCTGCGGAAGAGCCAGCCCGGTGGAGGGGCGTCGCCTCCCTCGGGATTCAGGTGAATCTCCGCTCCCTCAAAAATCAAACGGTAGCGGGTAATGAATCCCGTGCTGGAGAAAGCCTGGAGAATGAAGCTGGTTCCCTCTGCGCTGATGATTCCGATCCAAGACTCTCGAGTTTCCGGCACCGTCGCCGTGGCTGCGAGCGAAACCTCGCCGCGAAGAACCAGGAAACGCTTCTCCAGATCGGAGGTGACGCTAAGTTGCAGGTCTCCGGGCGCGCTGGGGGGAATGGTTTTGCCAGTCCATTTACCCTGCAGCCAATCGAGCGTGGAAAAATCCGGCGCAGCGGGGATGGGAATTTGGTATTGGACGGGGGGCTTGTCTTTGGCGGCCAAGGCGGCGCAGAAAAGGGCGCAAACGAAGGCAATAATAACCGCGCGCACCCCAGCACTCCCGCGCACTTTCATATTTCATTCAGCAAATTGAGGAGCACTTTTACCAGGTCCCTGGTGGTGATAATGCCCTTCAATTCGCTGCCTTCGACCACGGGCAGGCACCCGATGCGGCGGTCAGCGAGGATTTGTGTTGCTTCACGGACAGTTTTGCCGGGCTCAATGGTCTGGATGGAGCGGGTCATGATTTTGGAAAGGGGTGTGCTTTCCATCAGCCGGTTGTATTCCTCAACCGAAAGTCCTGACAGGATGGATGGCGAGTAGTGTTTCAAATCCTTGTCCGTGACCAGGCCCACCAATTGCTCGCCGTTCATGATGGGAAGGTGGTGGATGCCGGCGCGGGCGAAAATCAGGTTTGCCGCCAACATGGTTTCATCCTCGCGCAATGTGGTGAGACCCGGTGTCATAATGTCGCGCACAAGCATCGGCGTGCCCGATCCTTGCGAAGCCACCCGCACGGTTTGTCCGCCCGATTGCCTGCCATCCCTGGACTGGCCGGACTTTCCCGAAGTGATAAGTTGGATCAGCAGCAGCACGGCGCAGATTAACGCCAGCACGATCCAAATGGGGATATGGTGGAAGATTCCCATCGTCGTCAGGGAAACGGGGTGAATCCTTTCTCTCTCGGTTTTTTCGAGATATTCTTCAGCGCAAGAGGAGATCGGTTCACAGTTCAGCTCGGCTGGGATGAGGCGTGTTGCCTCTCCGTCCATCGGTCCTCGGGGAAGTTGACCTCCCAAAACCCCGGTGGCTCCAGGATTTCGAAGCCGACTTCAAAGACGAACTCTCTTGCTCCGGCTGCAGACCACACCACCCGGCCGCGCGTAAATCGTTGCGTATCCCGCTTGCGAATATCCAGCGTCGTGCCCACGGGGAATTGCTTACGGCTGCGGATCATGCCGCCGTGCAGGCTGATGACGAGTGTTTCCACGGGTTCCCATTCGTCGGTGGCCGCCGCACCTGCCGGGCATACGTACAGAGGAACTCGCATGACGATACGCAGGCTGCGCCGCCGGAACGTCCGCTCTGTCGAAACTTCTCCCACGACTGACACCAGAAACTACCTTCACTCCGGATTTAAGTCCGTATCATATCACATGGTTGCACCCATGCAAGGTACCAGAGGACTATGTTCAAATGGGCCTCTGCTTCGAAGGGCGTTGGCCATGGAATTGGGCGCTTCCTCGTTAGCTCCCTCCTTTTGCCCGTATTTTGGGGAAGAACCCACTGACGTCCGCCTTGCACTCTACTGCAAGGTACAATTCTCCGTTCACTCACTTTTGCCGTTGAGAATGCCAGGGCGGGGCGTTTTTCCGAATCAACCAGCGGCTTCTCATGCACCATTGAGGCTGGGAGAACTGGGGTGGCAAATGCCTCTTGAAGTCCGCTTCCGGGTTCATGTTAGAATTTGCCTTCCAAGGGCAAACAATATGTCACAAGACGATGGGCGGCTTTTAATCGGCTCCATTCTCGGTTTTGGCGGGGGTATCTACGCCTTTCTAAAAGGTTTCCGCCAATATCGCAAGTATCGGGTGGTGGCGGATACACCCACCATTCGTATTCGCAGCGTTCCCATGGGATTGGTGCAAATCCGGGGAGAGGCCCGTGCGGAGGAAACCCTGCTGAGCCCCGTTACTCGCACCCCCTGCTATCTCTTCAAGGTGGAGGTGGAACAGTGGCATTCGGATTCGGATGGCGGGGGTGAATGGAAGCATGTGGCCACCGACATCCAGAACGTAAAATTCGACCTTCAGGATGACTCGGGAAATGTATTGATCGACCCCCATAATGCCGAACTTGACCTTCCTGCGGGCAATGTTCGGGAGGTACGAAGCAATTCTTCAGTCGCTAATAAGAGTCTCAGCCCACAGCCCTCCCAATCAGTGGCGCTTCACGGCACGCCCGTCTCAGAAGCAGAATTGCTCCAATACATCGAGCAGGCACGGGTCCGGCACGTTACTCAGATGATGGGGAAAGGAATAAGCTTGGTGAGCCAAGCGGTCGCCCCCCTGCGCGATCAGCAACGGAAGTCCTTTCTGAGTATGCTCGCGGACCCGAGTGGCGCCGGGGGGGAAGGATTCCAGACCCAAATCATGAAGGCCATGTTGGCAAGACGCGATCCCAGTGGTGTGACCACTCGACTCGCCTTGGAAGTTTGGAAACACCCTCAGGGGACACCGGAGTTCGAATCCGCTCTCGTGCAGCTTGCCCAAGCCTACAGCCGAATCATGGCATCCCACAATCAAACCCTCGATCCCTCCACAATCCTGACCCAGGCTCGCCAGAGTCCCCAAGCACTCACAATGGTGGCCATGTTGGCAGGATCGGCGGAGCCTCAGGCTGACCCTGAAAATGAAAGAGCACGCCAGGTGGGCATGGCTTTCGCGCCCGATCACCCCTTGGGAATGAGTCGGCGGGGGACTTTTTCCGGCGCCACGGGACACTACCGGATGAAGGAATACTGTTTGCTGCCCGGCCATACCTACGACATTACAGGAACCTGTGCGGAGAATCCGCATCCTCGCGATGAGCATGATCGCAATATCATATTGAAGGGAGCTAACGAACCCACTTTCTTGATATCCTCGCGAGGGGGGACGGAAGTCCAATCCTGGCTGTGGAAGCAATCCTTGTGGCTGGTCCTGGGAGGCGCTGCGCTTGCCGTTGTCTGTCTGGCGATTATCCTGGGAAAACTCGGGCTGCTGTGATTGCGTCCAATAGGGAGCACCTCAGAGGGAACCACAGGTTGATGTCAGTGTCCCTCCGGCCAGTAGAGAAAACCATGATGATACGGTCGAGATTGATTTTCATGCTCCTGGTTTTGCTCCTCATAACTAGGCCCGCCCTTGCAGGTCTAAAAGACATTCGCACTGACAAACTTCCTCAGGATGAATCCATCCAGAAGGCCTATACCGAGGCTGTCAGCGTGGAGGAGTTTTCGCGCGATTGGAGTGACTCCTGGCATTACGACACGCCCAAGGACGCGGTCGCATCGGCACTTAAGGACAGCCTGGAGAAATTGCAGCAGGCCCTCGTGTCTGCACCTGATAATTCCGAATTGCTCTTGCTTACGGGTCTTGTTGGTCACTATGCGTATAACGTTGATGTTCAAGGGGCATACGAGGTGGCGGTGAGCTCCCTTCAGAAGGCACTTAAGCTCGAGCCTGACAACGCACGAGCTGAGTGGTTTCTAGGCACCCACGAATGTCAAGCGGGCAAAGTGAAGGAGGGAATGGATAAACTCCTGGCGATCGAGAACCGGTCAGCGTGGGATCATCTATCGCCCGGCTATTGGGACGATTACATGTCATGCGCGACTCTCGCGAACATGCCTGCTCACGTCCTGCGTGCAGGCGACTATTTTAGCAAGCTCAACGCACCATCGTCTCAATCCCGGACCTTTCTGATCGATATCGCGAAAAAACGATTCCGGCCACCCGATCTCAGCGCCACATATTCCGGCAAAGAAGTTTGGGAAGCCGAGAACGAGGACTCCCGGCTGATCTTCACCAACTACATGTGCGGATTCTCGTTTTCACCACGGGCAGAATGGAAGCTTGCCCGGCTCGAAGTTCAGCAAGGGCTCTGCGTTGCGCAAATTGAGACTGGTCCGCACCCCAGCAAAGCCGGGGATGTCATCCCCACTCTGCTCGTCATTGCCCGCCAACCCAAGCCGGGGGAATCGCTTTCTGATTTCATGAAGAGATTCATGAAGTATCCTTCAACCCTAAACCTGCAAGGCTCACGTTGCCCTTCGGAGAAATGTCTGGCATTCGAGGCGGTTGTTCCCAACGCTTATGGCAAGGCAGGGAACGGACATCCCCTGGTGACGGTCTTTCAGCGCGACCCGCCAGAATTTCCTGGGTTGCTCCTTGAAAGGCCGCACGGGCCGGAAGCCCCCAAAGATGAAAAAGTTGCCTACTTCCATCCTCAAGAGCGCTTCCACCGAATGGAGGGGATCCTGTATTATCTGGTCATGCTTGATACTGCGGATGCTGTTCTTGATGACGCGAAGCAGGACTACGATACCTTTCTAAAGTCGTTACAGGTGGAATAGGGACGGCCACATTGCGCGACAATTCTTCGTGTTCGGCGATGCAGAGGTCGGTCCCAAGGCCCAAATAGAAAAACCGCAAAGCCCCCGTCGTTCGTGCCCGGGGGCCTTGCGGAAGAGTTAAGGCCAGAGCATTTCCATCTTCAAGCCCGGCAACTAGCCAATGGAACCCTGATTAGTTGGTTTTGGCTGGGGCCGGTGCCGGGGTGCTGGGCTTCGCCGCCTTATTAATCTTCTTCACCTTGGCGGCCTTTTGAGTCTTGGTGGTTTTTGCGGTTGTGCCCGTCGCAGTCGTACTGGCAACGGCCGGCATGGTCAACGAGAACACCACCAAGGATGCAAACATCAGACTGAGTAGCTTTTTCATGTTCTTTCTCCTCCTCCTGGAATTTGTCGTACGCCCCTGCTAAGGCACGGACAATGCCAATCGGCCAACTTGCCTGCAGTTCAATTCAACGCGTTTACTTTCAATAAGTTATGCAGGCCCGCAATTATCCCTGTGTTTCCGCCCAAGACTGTGCGGCCCCTACCGAGGCACCAACTCGTATGGAAGGATTCCAATTGGAGCAGACCTCATGGCCTAATGGCACCATACGGCTATTCCTATTCCAAGTGACGGGGTGTAAACTTCCAAAAGTCATTGTGAAGTCTGGTAGTCTAAATCCTTTGAGTGCTTTGCCATCTTGGGGTGTCAACCTTTACCTGCGGGAGGATAGATGAAAGTTACACGGCCAGTGATTGTTTCTACTGCTCTCTTGCCAGTTTTGCTGGTTTTATCATCGCTTGTCTCTATGGCGCAAACGAACGGAGCACGTCCTCGCGTGACGCAAGCCGTTGACATGCAAAACCTCATAACATTGCGGGGAAACGTTCATCCCCTGGCGCGGCCGGAATTTGACCAGGGTGTGGCCCCGGACGATCTTCCCATGCAGCGAATGCTGCTGGTCCTGAGACGTGGTGCAGACCAGGAAGCATCCTTGCGACAGTTGCTTGACCAGCAGCAGGTGAAAACCTCCCCTCAGTTTCACCAATGGCTCACACCTGAACAATTTGGGCAGCAGTTTGGCCCGGCTGATTCGGACCTGCAGGCGGTCACCCGTTGGCTGACGGCGGAAGATTTTCAGGTGTCGAAGGTTGCCGCCGGTCGAACCGTGATTGAGTTTTCCGGCACGGCGGGACTGGTTCGCCAAGTCCTGGGAACTGAGATTCACAAATTCCGGCTGAATGGCTCGGATCATTGGGCCAACGTCAGTAACCCGCAAATCCCCGCCGCGCTGGCGCCCGTTGTGGCGGGCATCGCCTCGCTCAATAATTTTCCCAGAAGACCGTTGCACGAAAACCTGGGCACCTTTTCAAAGTCAAAGCTGACGGGCGAGGTTAAGCCGCTATTCACTTATCCTGTCACCGGCGGGTACTACCTCGGACTGGGCCCTACGGATTTCGCCACCATATACAATGTCTCGCCCCTCTGGACCGCAGGAACTACGGGCGCAGGCCAAACCATCGCCGTAGTGGGTGAAACCGATATCAATCTCCAGGACGTGGCGGATTTCAGGTCTATGTTCGGTCTTCCTCCAAACGTGCCCAACATCATGCACAACGGTCCAGACCCCGGGATTACCTCAACTGATGAAACGGAAGCTGACCTTGACGTGGAGTGGTCTGGAGCCGTGGCGCAGGGCGCGACGATTGACCTGGTGGTTTCGGAATCGACGGAATCGACCCTTGGAACCGATCTTTCCGCCCTCTACATCGTCGATAACAATTTGGCGCCGGTGATGAGCATCAGCTATGGCGGGTGCGAAGCGGCTGAAGGCGGCGGGAACGCGTTTCACAGTTCAGTTTGGGAGCAAGCCGCGGCCCAGGGCATTACGGTTGTCATTGCCGCGGGTGACTCCGGTTCCGCCGGATGCGATTCTGTGCAATTCAATGAAACCGCCGCGCAAAACGGGCTGGCGGTCAGCGGACTGGCTTCCACGCCTTTCAATGTGGCAGTCGGTGGGACGGACTTCAACGACCTTAGCAATGCCGCCGCCTACTGGAACCTGACCAATGCTTCTCCTGGCCAGAACTCCGCCATCTCTTATATTCCTGAGATGCCCTGGAATGATTCCTGCGCCTCGTCCGGGATACTCAATAGCTGCGCCTCGCCAACATCCCAAGACCTTTCTGCCGGAGTTGATTTGGCCGCGGGCGGCGGAGGAGCAAGTGGCTTGTACGCCAAACCATCCTGGCAGAGCGGAACCGGTGTGCCCTCTGATGGCGCGCGCGATTTGCCGGATATCTCCTTATTTTCCGGCGACGGCTTTAACGCCAGCTTTTATGTGATCTGCGAGATCGATGCCAACGCCGCCGGGGGAGGGAGCGCAACATCCTGCGATCTCTCCTCTCCCTATACCGATTTTCAGGGCGTGGGTGGAACTTCAGCGGCAGCGCAAGTATTCGCCGGAGTCATGGCGATGGTGAACCAAAAGTACGGCCGGCAGGGAAATGCCAACTACGTCTTTTATCCCCTTGCCGCAAAGTCCGGAAACTCCTGTGTATCGAATGCCGCGGCCGTCACCAATACAAAATGTATTTTCTACGATATTGACAATGCCACGGGGGACACCACTGTCAATTCGGGCAACTCGGTGATCTGTTTGGGCGGATCTCCGAATTGCAGCAACGCCACTGCCAATCAGTACGGCATTATGGCATTTGGCAACCCGCTCGCGGCAGCGTTCTCCAACACTGCCGGGTATGACTATGCCACGGGTTTGGGCTCCGTCAACGTCGCAAATTTGGTAAATAATTGGGCTTCGAACTTCACTACGTCCACTATCACTCTGGCGCTTTCCACCACACCTGTCACTTCCCCGGTCACCCAGGTTCATGGTCAGCCGATTAATTTCAATATCGGCGTCTCTTCCGGCAGTGGAACCCCCAGCGGTGATGTATCGCTGATTGCGCAGGCCGGGGTTGGCGCCAACAATGTCACCGCCATCGGTCCCTTTACTCTCAGCGGCGGGAATGCCACCGGTTCAACCATCCTCCTCCCCGGCGGTTCCTATACCGTGACGGCGCATTACCCTGGAAATGGAACGTACGCGGCCAGCGATTCCTCTCCCGGAGTCGCCGTTACCGTAAGCAAGGAACCAAGCAAAACCATTCTCAGCCTGGTGAATTTTAACAGTGGGCAGACAGTCTATGACACCACTGCAACCACTTTGCCCTACGGCGCGCCTTACTTCCTCCGCATGGATGTGACCAACGCCAGCGGCAATTTATGTGCCCCCTTAAATGGCAGTGGCGAGCAATTTACACCCAGCTATGCGTGCCCAAGCGGCGCTCTGACCGTCACGCCGCCGCCCACTGAACAGAGTCCGCCGCCTGGCACAATTGCCGGGCACTACACGTTGAACGGCCAGGGATATGCGGAGGATCAACCCATCCAGCTTTCGCCGCAGACCTACAATTTCGTGGCCCAATACGCGGGCGACATTAGCTATAACGCCAGCGCATCTTCCACGCTGCCGATCACCATCACTCTGGCCCCCACCTCGACAGCCATCAGCGGAGCTCCGTCGTCAATACCGGTGGGGACGCAGGTATCGGTTACGGCGACGCTCACTTCCCAGAGCGGTGGAACTGCCCCAACGGGGACGATGCAACTGCTCAACAATGGTTCCGCGGTGGGGAGTCCTGTGCCTGTTTCCGGCACTACCGCAACTTCCACCACGCCGGCTGGCGGGCAAGCGACACTCGTCGCCACTCTGCCCGCGGGTAACGCAAGCATTTCCGCTCAATATAGCGGCGACGTCAACTATGCTGCTTCCACCTCGAGTACGACCGCCGTTGCCGTCACCGATTTCAGCGTCTCTGCCAATCCCTCACCCATCAACATCTCCGCTCCAGGGCAGGGAGGGAATTCAACGATTAGCGTAACTCCCATAAGCGGATTCACCGGAACCGTCAACCTCACCGTGGCCAGCGGCTGCCCGACGGGCGCGACCTGCACATTGTCTTCCCCAACCGTCAATGTGACCAGTGCTTCACCTGCCACCGACGTGCTGACGATCACCACGACGGCTGCCTCCAGCACTTTGCCCCTGGTACGGCGGAACGTTCCTCCGAGTTTCCGCCTGCCTGTCGGGTTGCTTGGGGTATTGGCCGGATTGATGTTGCTGATATCCCTTCTGATCACTCCGGCAAAACGGTGGCGCCCCGCCGTGCTCTTGATGGCCAGTACGCTGATGGTTTCGGGCTTGTGGATCGCCTGCGGAGGCGGTGGTGGAGGCAGTTCGCCGCCCCCGGTTCTCACCCCTGCCGTCAGTCTTTCCGCTTCGGGCCTTACCTTTACCTCGCAGAATATTGGAACAACCAGCACGGCGCAGGCTGTAACGCTTACCAACACTGGCAACGGCGCGCTCAGCGTTTCGAATATCGGTTTAGCCGGCACAAACTCGGGGGATTTCGGCGCAACGAATACCTGCGGCAGCAGCGTTGCCGCTAGTGCCAACTGTTCCATCAGCGTGACCTTTAAACCCACGGCAACAGGATCGCGTAGCGCGTCCGTCAGCATCGTTGACAACGCCGCCACCAGTCCACAGTCAATCACCTTAACGGGCACGGGAACTGGGGCGCCAACGCCTACGGGCACCTACCCGATTAAGTTGAATGCGGTCAGTGGAAGCGACGCGCATTCACTGACCGTTAATGTGGATGTGCAGTAAACCCTGCAATTGCTCCGATGACTTCGATTTCCATCCGCGAAGTCGAAGTCATCGGCGCGAGCTCATGTCCTGTGTCAGAAGTTCGCGATGATACCCGCCGCAGAGCCGCAGTAGGCAGTAAGCAGAAGGCAGTAGATAGAAGGCAGTTGGCACTCAGTACCAGGCTCTACTGTCAATTAGCCCCTGCTCTTCGGAATCCGGAATCCGGACCTTGCTCTTCTCCTGCCCCCAACCCCAAATCCCTAATCCCTAACCCCCCACTCCCCCCCATAATCGGTATAGGGACAGACGGAACGTCACACAGGTTTATTTTGTCAGTTAGTTGTGGGAAAGCCCACTGCCGAAGGTATCCTGCACTACTTCGGGGCGCGGAATAGGACCATTCACCAGGTTATTTACCTCATGGAACGAAAAGCCGCAGACTAACCCAAACTGCGCGCGCGCTGCACCGCTCCGCAGGTGTCAATACGACCAAAAGATGAAGCCGCTCTCCACATCTTGTTTTTGGCCCGGCTGTGGCGCGGGGCATTGTGAAGTTGTATATTCCCCTTCCGGTGGCAGGCTTCGCTGTAGAGCCGCCCTTGAGGGCGGCACATTGCCCGGCCATGCCGGGCCTCAATGCCGGGCTCAAGCCCGGCGCTACATCCGGGCCTTAATGCCGGGCTAAACCCGGCACTACCAAGGGAATGGAGAAGGCTTACGAGAGGTTTTTAGCAATGAGCCAGGCGACTTCACCCCCTGGCTTGCCCAGGAAGCTGAGCGCATCGCGGGGGTGGCGTAGGGTGGTGTAGAGCCGCCCTTGAGGGCGGCTCATTGCCCGGCCATGCCGGGCCTTAGTGCCGGGCTAAAGCCCGGCGCTACAACGGCGCTACAACGGCTCTACAACGGCACAACGACGGCAGCGTGGGGGCGGCATGGAATTTCGGCGGAAAAACATACGATTGCCGGGTGTCTGCTACATTGGCCGTCAATGGTATTTCCTAACCATATGCACGCAGGATCTCTTTCCCATACTTCAAGACGGCACACGGGTGAGCGAACATCTTGAATTCCTAACCCGGGCAGGGAGAGAGGAATGTTTCGGCATTCAGGCATACTGTTTCATGCCAGACCATTTGCACTTGCTGGTTAGCGGTGAGCACGAGACTTCAGACTGTTTGAAATTCATCAATGGCTTTAAGCAACGCTCGGCTTATGCTTTCAAACAATCCACGGGGAAAAAGCTGTGGCAACACAAACCGTACGATCACATCCTGCGCCCCAACGAACGATGGGAGGCGGTTGCGTATTACATCTGGATGAACCCGGTTCGGAAAGGCCTATGCGCCCGCCCGGAGGATTGGCCGCATTCAGGCTCGTTTACCATGGATTGGAAGCGTAGGCTGACACCCCCAGAAGTGTTGTGGGTTCCACCCTGGAGAGATGTACGTAGTACGTAGCGCCGCCCTTGAGGGCGGCACTTGCCCGGCCATGCCGGGCCTTAGTGCCGGGCTCAAGCCCGGCGCTACAAGTGCGGCCGAACTATCATGAGTTCCTTTTCTGAGCACTTATGCGCCCGCCCGGAGGATTGGCCGCATTCAGGCTCGTTTACCATGGATTGGAAGCGCAGGCTGACACCCCCAGAAGTGTTGTGGGTTCCACCCTGGAAAGATGTACGTAGTACGTAGCGCCGCCCTTGAGGGCGGCACATTGCCCGGCCATGCCGGGCCTCAATGCCGGGCTCAAGCCCGGCGCTACATCCGGGCCTTAATGCCGGGCTAAAGCTCTCCGCCGACCGCGAACGGTTCATGCCCTGGCGCCCCATTGAAGGCGAAACATTGGCGCCAGCCTCCCAGCCGCAACTCGAGGTGCTGATCAAGGGGATGTTCCCAAAGCTCCGCAGGGATTGTGTTCACGACCATCCAAAAATTCATGCCCGTAGAGCCGGGCTTGAGCCCGGCACCCGGCGCCGAATCGGCGCAGGAAGAGTGCCGCCCTTGAGGGCGGCGCTACATGCTGCGTTATCTGTGGGGCACTAAACTGGAATCGCGCCGTCGGACCCAAGGGGCAGTGGTCAGTATTCAGTCATCAGTCATCAGTCTTCAGTCAGAGCCGAAAGTGTGAGATGCTCTTGCTGATCACTGACGACTGTCAATCGACTACTGATAACTGACAACTGACGACTGACAACTGCCGACTGATGATTGAAAACTGATGACTGAAAACTGATGACTGACGACTGACGACTGAATACTGATGACTTCTTTCGATCCCCAACTCGCTGCGAGCCTTGCGCGCCGCTTCCGCCTGGTCCGCCAACTGGGAGCAGGCGGCATGGGCGCGGTTTACCTCGCCGAGCAGATCGCCGTGGGCAACCGCCCCGTGGCCGTCAAGGTTCTGAGCCGCAAGCTGCTGGACGACCCCAACTTCCTGCTGCGTTTTCAGAATGAGGCGGCTTCCACCGGCCGCATTCATCACCCCAACGTCGTCACCATCCACGAATCGGGCCAGGCTGACGACGGCACACCCTACATCGCCATGGAATTTCTGGAAGGCGAGTCCCTTCGCCAGGCCATGAAGCGGCGCGGGCCGCTGCCCGTGGCCGAGGTGGCGGAAATCCTTCAGCAAGCTGCGAGAGGCCTGAACGCCGCGCACAAGCTGGGCATCATCCACCGCGACCTCAAGCCCGATAACATTTTCCTGACCTATCCTGACGATGACGCTGTAGCGCCGGTGTCCCCACCGGCCAAAGTTGAAGGCCCGCCAGCGCCCGAATCCCCACCGGTGTCAAACGTTTCCCCACCGCCGAACATTCACGTCAAGATCGTCGATTTCGGCATTGCCAAACTGCGCGAGTCCGGCATGCACACGCAGACCGGTTCGCTGCTCGGCGCACCCACCTCCCCCTAGCAGGCGCGGGGATGCTGTGCCCTCCGTCCGCGTCCCTCCGTCCAGGTCTTCCGCTCAAGCCTCGTAATGCCCCCTGAAATTCATAATGCTTGACCGGTCCGGCTAGACGATACATGATTGTGTTCACCGCAGCATACGGCTCGGTTATCAGGCGCAAATCCATGTCATCATCAGGAATTGTTCTCAATAGAAAAGGCAAGGGGCGAACGGCGGAGCAGGTATCAGCCATCATGCGGCGAGTACGCAGCCGCGATACCCAACCCGAATTGGCCTTGATGCGCGCCCTGCGAAAGGCTGGGCTTCGATTCAAATCAAACGCCTCACATCTACCTGGAAAGCCAGACCTAATATTTCCCCTCACCAAACTGGCCATTTTTGTCGATGGTGATTTGTGGCATGGGAACCAATGGAAACTAAGGGGGTTCCCATCCTTAGCAGCCCAGTTCAAACGGGTGAACCGCAAGAATTATTGGATTCCCAAAATCCTCCGAACTGTAAGGCGAGATTTTCGAAATACCGCCGAATTGATTGAATCCGGATGGCAGGTTTTGCGTCTTTGGGAATCTAGTGTTCTACACAATCTCGAAAAGTGTGTGAACGTGATCGAATCCGCAGTCCAATCAAATGTTGGAACAGAGGGACACGTTGCCTTTTCCGAGCTTTCGCGTCTATCCGTCGCCGAGTTCTTTGCAGGAATTGGACTAGTTAGACTCGCGCTGGAACGACACGACTGGAAAGTGAAATTTGCGAACGATATCGATGAAGACAAGTACAAAATGTATGGCGACAATTTCGATGTCGGCCACTTCCGGAGGGACGACATCCATAAATTGTCGCCCACCGAAATTCCCTCCTGCGCGCTGTATACCGCATCATTCCCCTGCAACGATCTCTCTCTCGCAGGCGCCCGAAGCGGTTTAAATGGGAAGCAATCCGGTGCGTTTTGGGGACTAATTCGATTGCTCAAGGGCGCACAGCAAAAACCTCCAATAGTCCTTTTGGAAAACGTCCCTGGCTTCCTTACCTCTGGTGGTGGGGCCGATTTTGAAAATGCGCAATGCCCGCCTTGTTGAAAACAACTATGAAGCAATTGTCTTTGCGAGAGAAAGCGATCGTTGCCGGATTATATCTTTCAAAATTTGACTCTGAAGGATTGCGCCGGCTCGGATTTGATAATTTTATTGAGGCGTTCAATGTCATCGGATTAGCGTTGGGGGTGCGGCCGGCATCCGTAAGAAACTACAGAGACGAATTCGATCCTCTGTTTCCGAACAAGCGGAAGGGATGGCATAAGAGGCCAATTCGAGATTACTGTAATGCTATTTACAACACTTTCGGTCAATTGGGCCTGGAGAACTTTACAAAGTTCCTGAAGCAAATTATTTACAAGGAGCCCGACCTCGAGGTGTTGATGGAAGAAGTCGATAGGAAAGAGGGGGAGGATCTCTCATTCGCGAGACGACTGATCACGGGGCAAGCGGCTGAACAATACTTCAAAGCAAAGTACAAAGAGATAAGTCAATTCCAAGATTTTGAGTTTGAAGACACGACAAGGCTTGGTTGCGGGTTTGATTTCAGGCTTGTTTCACCCAGCATTTTTTATGGAATAGAGGTAAAGGGCCTAAGTGAATCGACGGGAAGTATTGCCTTAACAAGAAAAGAACACTCCGTTGCCTCAGTTTTGAAAGAGAGATTTTTTCTCTTTGTGGTAAAGAACTTTAAGGAAAAACCCTTTCACGAGTTGTACCAAGATCCGCTGAACGGAAAGCTCGTTTTCAGCAAGGTCGAACAAAGGGTCGTTCAAATAAGTTGGACCACAAGGGTCTGAACATCACCTCGAATTAGCGAGCTCGTAATCGCCCTCTGCGGGTCATACGGCATCTCGTTGGGCTATTCGGGCCGGGTGAAACGAGGTGAAGGAAAGGAAGCGCATGAATAGACAAAAGAAGAATACGCAAGGTGGCCGAGTGGTAGCTCGACTGCTAGAGTTGAAGAGTAAAGCGGGCCGGGCTTTGGCCGGGGACTCAAACGACGCGGAGCATGACGCACTTTACGAGATTAAGGAAGCGCTTGGGAACCTCGCGGTCGACATTCGCCGGATGGAAAATGCGCTGAAGGCGCACGCGCAGTCGTAACAGAACGGCGAGACTCAGGCAGAAGGCCCCCCTGGTCTATTTGGTTTGCGGCGGTCAAACCGCTCCTGGCCACCCACTGAGGAAAGGGGAAAACGGAACGTTGCGTTGGAGCCCCATCCAAGAATCAACGAACTAAGGCAAGCCGCGTAGCGGCGACAGAATGTGGCCCATGGCGTGAGCCATGGGAGAGCAAAGCAAAACGGGAAACCAGCCCCGGGAGGGGCGGCAGAAATGGCTCACACCTACACCAATCTTCTAATCCATGCCTTGTTCAGCACAAAGGACCGACATCCGATTATTCGCCCCGAGATGAAATCCGACCTTTACGCTTATATGGGTGGCATCATCAACAGACTGAGGGGCAAGCCGGTGTTGATCAATGGCCCTAAAGACCACGTCCACTTGCTTTTCGTTTTGCCCTCAACTCTTTCCCTTGCCGACTTTATGGAGAAGCTCAAGGCAAATTCATCGAAATGGGCCAATGAGCATTGGCCGAAACTGGCGTTTTCATGGCAAACAGGGTACGCAGCGTTCAGCGTCAGTCAGTCCAAGTTGAATGAAGTCAAGGCGTACATTTCGGGTCAGGAGGAACATCACCATAGGCTAACATATCAGGAAGAGATTATGGCGCTGCTCAATAAACATGGAATTGAATTTGATCCGCGCTTTGTAGTATGACGCGAGGGCTCTGTCGCCCCTGCCGGGGCTCGAAATGTTATAGGAATTGCTCCTCATTCCCACGGCTGTCGCCGTGGGCCACAATCTGTCGGCCCTGCCGGGCCTTAAAGCAGGTTCAGCAGAAACTCAATGAGGCGGAATACACCGCCTATAAGGAGCTACTAGAAAGTTCAAAATTAAAGGCGGTTCTTAATGAAAAGCCCCCCGGCAAGACTCAACTAGTGAAGCTCCCAGACCCTATTGAAGGGTGCATCATCCCTCATGATCTTATCGAGGCCCGAAAACATCCAGATACTCGCATCGCTCGCAGGGCGTCAACCATTGCGAATTTAGCCAAAGTCATTAGCGAACGCAGTGTGAACAAGGGGCTAAGAAACACACTTCTTACGCAAGCGCGTCGCTTATTAGCCTTGGCCGACCGGCGGTTGAATGAACTCTCCTATTTACCTCCAGATGAAGAGCTGGAATAGCCCGCACACGACTCATTTCAGCGAGCGTAGCGCATGGCTGGCGCAGCGTTTCGTTTCGAAAAATTATCAAGGCAGCGGGGCTCGAAATAACGTCCGTCGATGAGCCCAGGGAAAGTACCCGCGCCCGCGGCGAGGATTTCGAGCGGCGTAGCGAGGGGAAAGGTAGCGGAGCGCGGCGGGGCGGCAACCCAAATCAGCGGGGTAGCGCGGGGAGAGGTAGCGACGAGTTATTCGGCTCCGAGACGAATTACTCGGCGGTACTTTCCCAGTGGCCGGGAATGAATGAGATCGCGGTCGAACTTCGGAGGCGTACCGCTGAGTAATTTTTCCCGGAGAAAAATAACTCATCGCTACGCCGCTGATTCTTTAACGTCCCCGCGGCTGGCACAGGCTCCTGATTTCGGGAGTCAGTGCTCTCCCGGCAGATCGAAGATTCAAGATTTGAGATTTGAGAGAGAGACGGCAAGCAGCAGGAAGCGTGACGAGTGACATGCGGCATGTGACGAGTGACGAGCAAGAAAAAGCAGGAGGAGTGACAGGGGACAAGTGCCAAGGGGCAAGGGACAAGGTCCCGGCTTGACCTTTGAAACCTCGATATGAGGTGGCTTATTTGTCCAGACACTTTGCCGGTATCGCAACCAAAACCTTGAAATGATCTGCACAATAAGTCCAGACGCTTTGCCGGTATCGCGATCAAACCTTGAAATGAGCCAGACGATAGATCCAGACCTTTTGCCGGAATTCGGGGCCAAACCACCCGTATGATGCGGCTTGAGGACTACCGGGGACTTGGGTTTCGGGGAAGTTGCCCCGCCGCTTGCCGCAGCGTATGACAGCGTGTTCCAAAAACGGAGTCGGTGATCTGGCTGCAGGAAAGCATTCGCGCCAGCTCCTCCGCGCATGGCTGGCGCAGGGTGCAAGTCCGCCACTTTGTACGCAAGCCGAATGGGCCGCAAGGCTGGGCGCGCGATTGCGCGCCCAAGAATCGTTCCACGGGCGCAACAGACCATGGCGGCGTCCCGATTAAATCGGGATAAATTCCGCCGCCTCTACGTGCCACCCCTATGGATCGGGGTGCACGAGCATGGCCGGGACCCGTCCCGATGACTCCAATCGGGACCTGTGCCAATGATTTCGATCGGGACCTGCCCCGATGTGCTGGATCGGGGCGGCCATGGCACGGCTTCGGGCGCGGCATTGCCGCGCCAAATCAGGGCCGGTCCGCAAACCGATCTAACCTCGCCCTGTTGCCTACTTTCTGCCTTCTGCTTACTTCCTACCGCCTACTGCCCGCTGCCTTCTGCCTACTGCTTACTGCCTACCCCTTCCCCCGCTCTAAGCCGCTTCCTGGCTCTGCCGGGCGGGCTTTGAGATGACGGAGAGCAGGTTGCGGCGCAGCGCGGCGGAGGCCGTCACGACTCCGCCCATCAACGCCCCGACCACCCCCAAGGTACATACGTCCTGCCCCGTGAGATAGAGATTGCGCACCGCCGTGTGGGGAGTCAGGCAGCGCAGGCTGAAGCGATCAGGCGTGGCGCTGACTCCATAAGCTTCGCCGCGTTGGTAATTCATGAAGTGGCGGGTGGAGAGCGGCGTGGAAAGCTCTGCCATATCCAGCTTTCCCCGTACAGCCGGCACATGCTGCTCCAGGCTGCTTCTCAAGCGCTCCGTTAATCGCTGTTTTAAATCGTCATAGTCTTGCCCGCGCCGGCGCCACTGGGAATCCTCCCATTTTTCAAACCAATCGTAGGGTGCGGGACAGACGACTTCCAACGTGGCTCGCCCCGGATGTCGCCGCTCGAAATCGGGATCCTTTGCCGAGGGGGAAGAGATGAACATCAGGGGAAAAGGCGCGGAGGGATCACCGGTGAAGCGCGCCATGTTCGCGTCGTGATCCGGAGTGGGGTGAATCCACAGATTGGTTCCTGTCAGCCCCAATTCTGACGCCCTTTGTTTCACCCCTGCATAGAGGCACAGATGCGCCATGGAAGGCGGGACTGTGCGCAGTTCCGCAAGCGCCATGGCAACGCCGGGAGCTTCCTGTGGAAGCAGCTTTGCGAATGTATTCCATGCTCCCGCATCACTGATCACCATGCCGGCACGGAATTCGCGGCCGTCGCTCATGCGCACTCCCACCGCATTTTGATTGTGGTCGAGCAGGATTGCGCTTACGTCCGCGCTGTACACAATCTTTCCACCCGCGGATTCAATCTCGGGCGCCATCCCTGCGGCGATGCTGGACGCCCCGCCCACGGGAAAGCTTGCGCCTTCGAAATAGTGCGCGGCAATAATGGCATGCACGGCGAAACTGCTCTGCCCGGGGGGGAGGCCATAGTCACCCCACTGCGCCGTCAGCAGCGCCGCCAATTCGCGATTGGTGGTGAGCTCCGCCAGAACCTCGGCCGTAGTGCGCCGCGCCCAACGCAGAAATGGAGCGCGCATCAGCGACCCCGCCAACTTTGCAATCGGCCGCGGCACGCCCTTCTCTGCAAAGTAGAGCGTGGTTTTTCCCGCGCAGGTCAGCACTGCGCTCAGGTAGCGGTCAATCGCCGCGGTTTCACTGGGGAAATAGGATTTCAACCGGTCGCGAAATCGTTCCTGCCCCGCCACAAATTCATACTCATGGTCAGCGATGCGGATGCGGTCATACACATCGGGCATGGGATTCCACTTAAGGCGCCCAGCCGTGAGGTTGTCGAAAATCCGGCGCACGGGCGACGCGGGGTCCTGCACTTGACCGATGTAGTGCACCCCCACGTCCCACTCGTATCCCGGCCGGTGGAAGGAGTGCGTGAATCCCCCTGCCACATAGTGGCGTTCCAGAACCAGCACGCGCTTGCCGCCATGCCTGGCCAGCAGCGCTGCCGCGGCCAACGCGCCGATGCCGGAGCCGATCACGATGGCGTCCCAGCGATCGCTGATAGAACATTGCTTATATGAACTTCCGATGGCCAAGGTCGTCATTTGGGTCCCCTTCACATGGATTCGCGTCCTCTTATGTGGACACTGTCCACATTCTGCATTGATTATGTTGCGCGTGTCAACATCTTTTTGCTATAAAAAGAGGGTCATGCCCGAGTCCCGCTCCTACCACCACGGAAACCTGAAGCAAGCCCTGCTGGATGCTTCGCTTGCACTCATCCGCAAGTCCGGTTCCGCCGCCTTCACCTTGCGCGAGGTGGCCAGGATGGCGGGGGTTTCGCACAACGCCCCCTACCGGCATTTTCATGATAAGGAAGAACTTCTGGCGCTGCTGGCAGCTGAGGGATTTGACCGCCTGACCGCCGCGATGGTGAAAGCGGCGGACTCCGTCACGGTGGTGCCCGGTGACCCTGCCTCGGGCGCGATGGACCGTTTTCGGGCGAGCGGGCGGGGCTACGTGGAATTTGCCCTCAACCATCCCCAGCACTTCGCGGTGATGTTTGACCTGCCGCGGGGATTTGCGGGGAATCCACAATTGCAGCAGGCGGGCGAGCGGGCATTTGCCACGCTGGTGGGCTACGTTGAAGCCTGCCAGGCGGAGAAGATCCTGCCGCCGGGCGAGGCGCTGCCCTTCGCCCTGCTGGCGTGGTCGATGGTGCACGGAGTGGCAAAGCTCGCCATCAGCGGCCGGCTACCCCTTGAAGCGCCCGAAGGCGTGCTGGAATTTGCGGATGCCGCCACGGCAGCACTGACACGGGGCATCGCCAACGCTTTTGCCGCCCGGAAGTGAGCTGGGGGAGCCGGCGCAGGCCGTGTGTTTTTAGAGTCGGCGATTTCCCGAAGGGCCTTGGAGAAGCTGGCCGCTCAGGACAGTCAGCTTTTGATACGGCGCGAGGTTGGAGTCTTTACCCGCCCCATACCCATTGCCGTAGGAGGATCCCTTGGGGAAATCGCGGACGCCAAAAACCACCAGGCATCTTGCTTGTGTATCCCAGTCCAGAAGCCCACATAATACGGTTCGTGCGTTGCTCACTTCTTCCAGACTTATTATTCGGAATTATTTGCGGTTCATAGCAGCTGTTTCCTGTGGCGCGGACCTTCCCGTCACTCGTTGCTGAGCCAATTCCGCCCTGGTCTCCACTTCATCGCGGATTACCTTTGCTTGATCTTGGGTGAACTTCAGTTGGCCCTGGCTTGCCTCCTCCAACAATTCCCGATTCCAGCGGGCGCACATAATGCCCTCATGCGAGTGGTGGTTGGGGCCGAGCAGGAGGTGCCCAATTTCATGCGCCATGGCGTAGCCAAGAATCTGCGCCGAGGTGGCCGCCCCGCTGGTGGCAGCCTCTTGCACGCGTTGGTAGAACACCCAGGCATCCGACGCGGCTCCGGCTCTTGGGGATACCAGAGCAAAGCCCATTTCTTCCCGGTTTGCGTTGAGCCTCCCAGCCATGGAGGGAGGCAGGACCCTCATGTTGACGGCGATTGCACTTAAAGGTGTCTGACAACCAGGGTCCTTCTGCTCCAGCGTATTGGTGGTGCTGCAATGAAGCCACGCCACCCTCAGCCCCACCTTGCCGAAGATCCGCGACCCTTCTTTTTCCGCTCCCAGCAAAGTCCCGCGGGAGGCGCCGGCGTAGTTATAGACGCGAACGGTAATTTGAAAGCGCGGCTCCACCCCAGTCGGTGTCTCCCTTCCAGCGAACGCCAGGGAAGCGACCGTCAGCAGGATCGCCAGACTCATACTGGCGGTGCCCCAGGTCTTCTGCCGCCTCCCCGTTTCGTTCTGATATCTTTCCGCCTTTCGCCCCTTAATTTTCAAGGCGCCACCTCCGTCATTTGCGTGATGGCGCCACTTTTGATTGGACAGGCAAATATCTCAATGCAAGCGGGGTGAAAGTCTTCAGAATATGAGGTGAAGAGTTAACATATTGACTGGAAACTGGTTGGAGGTTGAATTCGCGAGGGAGTAAGACCGCAGGGGATTTGGACGGCGGGTTCAGCCACCCTTTCGCTGTCGGGGGCATTTGCGCTGATACCCCACGGCTGTCCCTAAAGCCTTCCAAAATAGGTCGGACTTTTTATCCAAATTAAATTGACTTTGAACTGGCCGGGACGCTAAACTCCGGCCATTGTCAAAACTGGAAGCAGGGTTAGCCCGCCGATTGTGCGGGACTATTCGGGATTGCATCTCCCAGACAGTCTCATACCATGGACCCATTCCCCCCAACGGAACGGCTGGTCCGGTTCGAATCCTATGAATTCGACCGGCATACGCTGGAATTGCGCAAGCATGGCGTGAGGATCAAGCTCTCCGGCCAGCCCATGGAAGTGCTGGCCATGCTATTGGCGCGTCCAGGCGATTTGGTGGTACGCGAAGAGTTGCAGCGGCGGCTGTGGCCAGACGACACAGTGGTCGAATTCGAGCATAGCATCAACGCGGCAGTTAAGACGCTGCGCCGGACACTGCTTGATTCGGCGGAGCAGCCCCGATACATCGAGACTCTTCCCCGCAGGGGCTACCGGTTTATTTGTCCGATTCGCCCCGCCGAGACGCAACTGGGGGGAACTCCTCCCATTCCGCCCGCCGGGCCAGCCCAAGCGGTCCAGTACAAAGAATTGAAAGGGGAAACTGAGCCGGGACGTGTACTGGGGGTGATGTCCCCATCGCAGCCGAAGGAAATGATTGCATCGTCTGGGACGGAGGTGGGGACACCGCCGCTCCAACGTAATTCCTCCGATTTGCCGATCATCGCGACGAGTCACAAGAGAGCCTTACTTGCCTTGATGGCAGCGGCATCTGTAATTGTCTTTGCGCTTCTTTATATCCTTCATCACACTCCCCGCGCCATGCCCACGCCTCCCGCCCTGGAATTTACGCGCGTGACCGGTACCGGTGATATCGAAGATGCGGACATTTCGCCGGATGGAAGATATGTGGCTTACGTTCGAAAGATGGCAGGAAAGAACAGCCTTTGGCTGAAGCAGTTGGCTACGGACAGCGATATTCAGATCAGCCCCCTGGGCGAGGATCAGTGTATAGGGTTGGCGTTCTCACCCGATGGATTATACGTTTACTTCGTTCGGAAGGATCCGCATCAGGAAACGGGGGACTTGGAACAGATCCCGTTTCTGGGCGGGGCGGCCAGAAAGATGTTGTCGGGAATCTCCGGCCCGCCGGCATTCTCGCCCGATGGGCGGCGGGTGGCCTTTTTGCGCGAACACTTGGGTGATGCCACCTTGTTGACCGCCGCGCCGGATGGTTCGGGCGAGCGGGTGCTGGCGTCTTACCGGGGGCCGCGCAATGACAGGGTTGCGTGGTCCCCGGACGGTAAGACCCTTGCCTTTTTTCACTTCTCAGATCCGCGAGCAATATTGGCAATTATTCCGGCGGAAGGCGGCGCCATCCACCCGGTCCCTGGCGTGGCCTGGGATGAGCTTGCCGATCTTTCGTGGCTTCCGGATAGCCGCCACCTCGTCGTGGCAGGCAGACCGGCAGGCTGGCCGGGAACGCGGGCGTCGTCTCAGCTTTACGAAGTTACAGTGGGGGGAGGCGAAGTCCGGCAAATCACCCACGACCTGACGATATACGAAGGTGTTCGGGTGAGCGCAGACGGGAAAACGCTGCTGGCCTTCCACGACCAGGTCTTTGCCACACTTCAGGCCGCCACACCGGGGAAGGAGTCCAAGGCCAGAACCTTGAGCGTTGGGAACCAATCGTGGGACGGCTGGAGGAGTGTCGCGTGGACTCCGTTTGGGAGGATTGTCTATGCCTCGGCCCCCAATGGGCGCTTCAATCTATGGGAAATCGGGGGGGACGGCCTAAATCGCCGCCGACTCACCGATACGGACGAATCTACGATTCTCTATACTCCGACGATCTCTCGCCAGGGCGGAATCATCGTCTTTGTCCGCTACGAAGGAAATGGAGAGTCAACCCTCTGGTGCATGGATGGGGACGGGGGCAACATGAAACAGCTCACCGAGGGCAAGTCTGACATGGTTCCCGCCCTATCTCCCGATGGGCAGTGGGCGATTTTCATAAGGGAGGTGGGCGTCAGGTTTCATCTGATGAAGGTTTCCACTTCCGGGGGCCAGGCAGAGGAACTTGCCGACAAAGGTCGTGACAATGTTTACGCGCCAACCGTTTCCCCGGATGGAAAATGGATTGCTTGCATCTATTACCCGCATGAAAGTGGGGCTGCCAACCTGGCTATTCTTCCCTTTGCCGGCGGGCCGCCTGTCAAGATTTTCTCCACTTACGGCTACGGTTGGTTTAATGCGCGTTGGACACCTGATGGCCGCGCCATCTCATTCGTCCACAATGAAGAAGATTTAGATAACGGCGCGGCAAACATTTGGGAGCAACCGCTGGACGGAGGTCCCCCAAAGCCTTTAACGCATTTTACTTCCGACAAGACCATCTTCGGTTACGATTGGTCGCCAGATGGCCGTTTGGCCCTCTCGCGCGGTGAGCGCCTCAGCGACGCGGTATTGATCAGGAATTTTCAGTGAGGGAGATGTTGCAGGAAATAAGGAATATGGAGTTGGGAACGGGGTGAAGTTTCAGACCTTCAGTGAATTCGCCTGAACGGGATTCCAAACTCGGTGGTACAACGCGCGCTTTGGCTATAACAGAAGTCTGATGTCTACCCGTCCCACTCACTACAATGGTCGGACTTTTTATCCAAATTGAATTGACTTTAAACTGAGCGGGACGCTAAACTCCGGCCATTGTCGAAACTGGAAGCAACGGTGGCCCGCCGGATGCGCGGGTTATTTCGGAGTTGTACCTCCCAGACAGTTTCATATCATGGACCTTGTCCCCTCAACGGAACGCGTGGTCCGGTTCGAAGCCTATGAATTCGACCGGCACACGCTGGAACTGCGCAAGCATGGGGTGAGGATCAAGCTCTCCGGCCAGCCGATGGAAGTGTTGGCCATGCTTTTGGCGCGTCCAGGCGAATTAGTGGGACGCGATGAGTTGCAGCGGCGGCTGTGGCCGGACGACACTGTGGTCGAATTCGAACACAGTATCAACGCGGCAGTAAAAACACTGCGGCGGGCACTGCTTGATTCGGCGGAACAGCCCCGATACATCGAAACTCTTCCCCGCAGGGGCTATCGGTTTATTTGCCCCTTAACCAGCATCGAGGCTCGCCAGGGTGCCGGCCCGCCTGCTCCACCCACCGCCCCGGCCAGCCCGGCCCCGCCCTGGCCATCCGACTTCACCCATTCCGACTTGATCAAACGCACCGTCTCGCACTACCGCATCCTGGAGAAGTTGGGCGGGGGCGGCATGGGAGTGGTCTACAAGGCGGAGGATACCCGCCTGGGCCGGAAGGTGGCGGTAAAATTCCTACCCACGGGCATGGCGGAGCATCCGCTGGCGCTGGCGCGTTTCGAGCGCGAAGCCCGTGCTGCCTCCGCCCTGAACCATCCGCATATCTGCACGATTTACGATATTGAAGAGGTGGAAGGCCAGCCCTTCCTGGTGATGGAGTTGATGGAGGGCCAGACCCTGAAGTACCTGATCGAGGGGGGCGCGGGCCACGTGCCCGCTCTCGGCATCGGCCCCGCGCCCATTAGTGGGAGACCGCAAGGGTCGCCCTTACCGGCAAAAGTGTTGCTCGATCTTGCCATTCAGATTGCCGATGGGCTGGAGGCGGCGCACGCCGCGGGGATTATCCATCGCGACATCAAGCCGGCAAACATCTTCATTACCAAACGTGGGGATGCCAAGATCCTCGACTTCGGATTGGCAAAATTTGCGGTGGGGCAGATCACGGAGCCCGGCTTGGCGGGCGATGCCGCCAATCCGCTCGCAGGGAAGGCACATCCCGGCGCATTTCCGCCCAAGATCGAGCATCCCCATCTCACCCTCGCGGGCGGGGCGCTGGGGACGGCGGCCTACATGTCGCCCGAGCAGGCGCACGGTGAGGAGGTTGATGCGCGCACCGACCTGTTCAGCTTCGGGGCAGTGCTCTACGAAATGGCCACAGGGCGGCAGGCCTTCAGCGGGTCAAATTCGGCGGAGATTTGCGAGGCCATTCTGAAACGCCAGGCCACTCCGGCGCGCAGCCTGAATCCCGATGTTGACTTGCGCCTCCAGGCGGTCATCGAAAAGGCCCTGGAGAAGGACCGCGAGGTGCGCTACCAGCACGCCGCGGAAATGCGCACAGACCTGAAGCGATTGAAACGCGACACCGATCCGGAAAGGGCTGTAGCGGCGATGTCCCCATCGCCGGAAGCGGGGGCCGGTGCCACGTCCGCAACGGCGGCGGGGACATCGCCGCTAAAACGCGACACCTCGGATTCACAACTCATCGCGACCTTAGAAAAACATCACAGAAAAGCCTTCTTCGCCCTTATCGCGGGCGGATTTGTAGTAGTTGCGGGGCTGCTCTTTGCCCTCCACCACTCTGCCCGCCATGCCCCGGCACCCATCTCGCCACCTCCCGCCATGGAAATGACACGCCTGACAACCGGCAGCGCCACCGGCGGGTCTCTGGACATCTCCCACGACGGAAAACTTGTGGCCTACATGAGAACTAACTGGGGTGCCCACACAACCCGAACCATCTGGCTGAAGCAATTGGCCACGGACAGTGATATCCAACTTGTAAATCTGGGTTTGGATGAGTCTCCGGGCATGGCGTTCTCTTCCGATGACAGCTCCATCTTCTTCGTGCGGAAGACACTGGGGGCTGATACAGGCAATCTTTATCAAATTCCAACCTTCGGAGGAACCCCCCGAAAAGTCCTGGCGGAGATTGCCGGAACGCCAGGTCTCTCACCCGATGGCCGGCGGGTTGCCCTCGTGCGGGGTCACCCTGGAAACGCCACCTTGTGGACCGCTTCGCTCGATGGCTCGGGTGAGCATATGCTGGCCTCCTACAAGGATACTGAGTCGATTGAATCCAGCCCTGAATGGTCCCCGGACGGAAAGACCCTGGCCCTCGTCCTCAAAAACCAGAAATTGTATTTAGCCACGCTGCCGGCGGATGGCGGTCCCGTCCATCCAGTGCCGGGCGAAAGTTGGGAGGCGATTGATGATATTGCGTGGCTCCCAGACAGCCGGAACTTTATCCTAACCGGCATCTTGCAAGGGCCTTCCAGGACGAATGAGACGAATCAGATTTACGAGGTCCCGTTGGAGGGAGGAGTGGCCCGGCGGATTTCTCACGACCTTTCAATCTACGCAGGGGCGCGAGTGAGCGCGGACGGAAAGATGCTCGTAACTCATCAGCTTCAGTATTTTGTTACTCTCCAACTTTCTGCACGTGGAAAGGAGTCCGAGCCCATGACCTTGAGCGCCGGGAACCGATTAATTGGGAATCAGGCATATGACGGGGCGAATGGGATCGCAACGACCCCGGACGGGGAAATTGTTTATACGTCATTCCATAACCAACGTTGGGACATTTGGGAGATGGGCTCGGATGGTTCAAATCCCCAGCGCCTTACCAACACCAATTCCTCCACGGATCTTTCCCTCGGGGCCGTTTCTCCTCGTGGCGACTTTATTGTCTTCATCGGCAGAGAGGGAATCTGGCGTATGGATCGGGACGGTGGCAACAAGAAACAGCTTACCCATGGCGGAGAATGGAATCCCACCATATCGCCCGATGGGAAGTGGTTGCTTTTCATTCGGGGGGAGGGTGGCAATGCTGTTTTGGCGAAGGTTCCCTGCGGGGGTGGTCCAATTACCGATTTGACCAACAATGACGGCAGGGCGTATTGGCCAACCATCTCTCCGGACGGGAAATGGATTGCCTGCATTTATGTTCCCAACGGTGCTGTCGATACGGGGCATACCCCCATGGCGATATTCCCCATTACCGGCGGTAAGCCCGTCAAGGTTTTTTCGCTGCCCATTTTTTCTCATGTCCCCTTTGCCTGGACCCCCGATGGCCGGTCGGTTTCATTCACATACGAGAACGTAGTGAGTGGCGTGGAAAACGTCTGGGAACAACCGGTGGCTGGCGGCCCGGCGAAACCCATAACGCATTTCACCAATCTCAAGATTGTGTGTTTCGCTTGGTTCCCCGATGGGCGCCTGGTCCTTTCACGTAGCACGCGTACGAATGACGTGGTGCTGATTCGGAATTTCCAGTAGGGGGAGGACGGCAGGCGGTAGGTCGTAGGTGGGAAGAAAGCATTCAAGCCCAGCCATAACACGGCTCAAACGCAATAATAAACTCTGCACCAGATGGGACGCCCCGCTTTTAATTGATGACTGATGACTGAAAACCGACGCCTGAGAACTGCCGACCAATCATCCCGTTCACCACTTCAACTTTAGCCCAAATTGGATAACTCGCGGGTAATTCTCCTGGCTGCCGATCATCCCAAACCCGGGTAATCCAAAAACCGGCTCGCTGGCGTAGGCGCCCGGATTGTCGCCAAACTGCACGCGGTTGAAGGCATTCACAAAATCGGCCCGGAAGTCCAGCTTCCATTGCTCGTGGACCTCCCAATCCTTAATCAGAGAGAAATCTTCGTCAAAGTAGGGGAAGTCCCGGACTCTTCCCTCGGTGGGGGTCAAGGTTCCGAAACAGAACTGGCAGGGGAAAGCGAAGGCGGCATTGTTGAACTGGGAATCGACATTAGGATCGAAGTGGCCGGAATGGTATGCCGCTGAGGCCATCGGAACACCAGGAATCTGGTTGGGAGTGTTAAAGCCATCCCGGCCCTCCAAGCCCCCATAAGTGGGCAGAACTTCGATGTTCTGTGGCCTGCCCGCCTGGTAAGCCTGGATGCCTGAGATCTTCCAGCCGCCGATGATGGCGCTCGCCACCCCACCGTGGTTTAAGAATCTTCTTCCCCTGCCCACCGGCAGATCGTAAACATAGGCAATCGATGCCAGGTTCGGAATATCCTCAAAGCCGTAGGCCTTTTGCGTCTTTGAATTCCAGACATCGTTGGCGCCGAATTCCGAGGAGAAAATACTGAATATGGACCCACCATCGGTGAGCGACTTCGACCAGGCGTAGGATGCGAGCAGCGTCAAGCCGTTTGAAAATCGCTTCTCCGCCTTAACCTGTAGAGCGTTATAAGTCGACGTGGCCACCCCTTCATAATCGCGATCGAGGTTTTGGTATTGCGGATCAATGCTCAGCGCCTTGCCGGCAATGTTGTTACCCGAGGGTGCCCAGAGCGCCTCAAAACCCGGGAACGGTGAGTGATTCCCCGTCGCGGGGTCCACCGGCATTCCGGCTATCGCGGGGATCTGTTGGACATTCGGATCGCTGATGGGTGTAAACAGTTCCGGCGTCCCATTGATCATGTTCGCGCCCAGCGCCAGGTATTGGGGAGGCATCTGCACCGTGGGCATCAGTTGGCTCGCCAGGTGGACGCCGGTGTTTCCGGCGTAAGAGACGGTCAGCGTAATCTGTCCCGGCAACTGGCGCTGGATGCCGATATTCACATTGTTCTGGTAAGGTGCATGTCCGTCCGTGCGATCAAGTGACCATAAAGTCTGGCCGATCAGGGTTTGCGGGGTGAGGGCAGGCGTGTAGGGAATCGCCGAATCCGTGTCCCAATTGAAGGCCGGGGTCAGGCCATTGTCGGGGGAACTTGCGCCGACTGTACCATTGTATCCCTGTACGAACCCACCCCGGTCGAGGCGATTGGCATTGCCCTGGGCGTAGAATATTCCGTAGGCGGCGCGAATTACCGTTTTGTCGTTCAGGCTGTATGCAAGCCCAATGCGCGGGGAAAAATTGTGGTAATAGGTGTTGACGCCCGAGGGGTCCGCGGAGCTGGCGAATTGCAGCGCTCCCAAAACTCCCGGGGAGCCGGGATTGGCAAGCGTCGTGTTCACCCATGACTTTTGGTAGTACTTGTGGACGTCGGGGGTAAAGAGGTCCCAGCGCAGGCCCAGATTCAGCGTGAGCTTGCGCGTCACCTTGAAATCGTCCTGGACGAAGGCGGAGAAGTAGGAATCGCGCGCGTAGCTGGGCGTGGTGTAATGATAAGCCTGGTAACTGTCCGCGAGGCCCAGCAGGTAACTGGCAAAGCCGATGCCGGACGCGGGATCGGAGGGGATGCCCACCTCCGTATTGGTAAAGTTGAACGAGCCGGCGCTCCCCCCGGCGCTGACATCGTTGCTCGCGCCCTTCAGGTATTCGGCGCCATACTTGAAAGTATGTTTTCCCCTGATCCAGGTTAGCGTGTCACCAAATTCCACGCTGTGCAGATCGTCAACGCCTTCCGACCCGCCGCCGCCAAAACCTCCAATCCCCGCGATGTTGAATTGGGGGAACTCCGTCTTGAGGTTGGGGGCGAAGCCCTTAAGCCTCAGATAATCGACCCAATCTGACTTGCCACCGTAAGGGTTGACCGGCTCCGTGCCATTGCCCCAATAGTTATACGCCAGCACGGCGTGGTTGGCCATGTTTGGGTTCACATTTAGGTTATAGTTTAGGCGGATATTCCGTGTTTTATTATAACTCGGCTGGCCTCCTCCCAGCGGGACGGGTATCGCGGGGACGTTGGGACTGGTATTGTCCCCGTAGTCGTACAAAACGCTCAGCCGGTTCCGCATATTGAGATCGTAGTCCCCGTGCAGCCCCCATTGATTGACCGTGGTCGGATTTACCGCCAAACTGATGAAGTTGTTCACCAGGGAGCCCTGATTGACATTGGGGGCGGGAAAGTAGGGATTGATCTTCCCCGCGACGGCGGAAAGATAACTGGGGTTGGTGATGATGTTATTGCAAATCACCGGGCCGCAGGTGGAACGCGTCGTCATGTTGCTGACATCGGCTGTGGTGGTGGGGTCATAGAGAACGTTGGGCTGGGGAAGGCTCAAAAACTGGGAGAAATTGCCGTCAAGCATTTGTGCGGTGGGCACGGTGGATTCGCCGCTGGACACCCCTTGCGTCCACCGGAAGCCATCGTACCAGCCAAAGCTGAAGGCTTTGTCTCGCTTGATCGGCCCCCCGGCCACCGCGCCGAATTCATTCTGCCGGTAGGGAGTGACGCTGGGCAGGAAGAAATTCCGCGCATCAAAAACGTCGTTGCGGAGAAACTCGAAGGCTGAGCCGTGAATCTGGTTGCTTCCCGACTTGATCTCGAAGCTGGCCGCACCGCCGCCGGACCTGCCAAATTCCGCCGGGGCATTGGTGGACTCCATCTTCATCTCCCCCACGGCGTCGGGGGGAAACTGGAGGGCGCGCAGGTCGCCTTCAAATTCATCCATTGTGGCGATGTCGGCGCCATCGAGCATGAGCGTCGTGCTGCTCACCATACTGCCGCTTACTTCAGTGGTCATGGTGCGGTTGGTGCTAGGTCCGCCATCGGAAGTGCCGCGACCCGTCACTCCCGGCGCGAGTTGCATGAAGTCGGCGGGGCTGCGCTGCTCTCCGTAGCTGGTGAGGGGGAGATCTTCCATCTCCTGGCTGGTGATGGTGGTTTGAGTGTCGGAGGTTTCGCGCTCAAGCAGGGAAGGCGCACCGGTGACAATCACAGATTGATTGGGCTGGCCGAGGCTCAAAGAGAAATCAATGCGGGTCGTGCCCCCCACCTGAACCAGAATGCCGGTGCGCTCATATGTCTTGAACCCGTCTCTTTCGGCCGATAGGCTGTAAGGGGCTTCACTCAGGAGTGGAACAGAATAAACACCACTCTCATTAGTCTTCACTTTGTTGGCGACGCCAGTTTCAATGTTGATGATGGTGATGGCCACCCCGGGAACCATCGCGCCACTCGGGTCGGTCACGATGCCGGTAATTGTCCCGCGGCTCAATTGAGCCCATACGGAGCCTGCCTGCAACATCAATACCATGAATACGGCAATTGATTGCTCGCGGGTGGGCATCCCCAAATCCTCTCTCAATTTTCGTTTTGAAGCCGGCTAATGACGGGAAGAAAGTGCAGAATACCATAAGACCCAACAAAAGCAAGCGGGAGACTCTTGCACTATGAGAAGTGGTGTGCACCTCATAAGAAATTCGCATCAAGTGTCGAAATAATCTTCATCTTGGGGATTCTGCCTCAAAAGTCAACTTTTGCATTATCGACGCCGCTCGGACGTAACGGCGCAGCCGGAGATGTGATCATTACTGGGGGAAATGGGTTTGCGGAAGTGTCCCCCTAGTATGTGCCCTCCGGCTGAGCAAGCTCAACCCTTAGAAGTTAGGGGCGGAGCCGCTCCTTCTGTTAGGTGCGGCTCCGCTTTGGGGCTTTTCCCGCTATGGGTCCTCCCCTGTAAGGAGCAGACATGCTGCCAACTTAATTCGCGGGTGCAGGAGCTGGTTTGGGCCAGAAATTGCGCATTCCCAACGGGGTTTGCACGAATGAATTGCCTTTACCCAACCTTGAAGGCTTGATTGTTGACGCTTGGGCAACCTGGCCAGTTTTCAGCGCAGCCAATTGCGCGGTCTGGCTCGCCGCGATTTTTGCTTCGCAGGCCGCATTGCAAATGCCATCCGGGGTCAGCACCGCAACGCGAGTGTCGCCATTGGGCAGCGATCCTGTCGCCAAAATCTCACCGCTGTCGGAAATGGCGTACGCACTGGTTAAATGCAAACTGGATGGGTTCTCCACCAGCGTGTTCAGGTCCACCATAGGGCCGCTATCCTCCCACAAGAAGGCGGAAAACTCGCTGCCGGTGAAGGAATCTCCCACCACCTGCCCGCCGTCATTGATTCCATAGGCAACCGAGAACACCCCCAGGTTCCCCAGATCGGTCATCGTGCCTTGACGCCAGAAAAAAGCGTCAAAAGCTAAGTCATTGTTAAGGGAAACTCCGACAACCTCCCCGATGTTGTTGATCCAGTAAGCGCCCGCTGGCCCCGCCAAGCCGGGAAGTGTCACGAGGTTGCCCAGATAAGTCAAGACTCCGTGGTCCCAGAGGAAGGGAGCAGGACCCAGGTCACCAGCCACGTTCGATTGTCCTACCACCTGACCGCGATTGTTTATGGCAGAAACCTCTCCAAACGTCCCCCCCAGGGTACCCAGATCAATCATTTTGCCGTTTTGCCATAGGAATGGATCCTGCGTGGGGACGCCCGTCGTCGCATTGGGAGTGGTGTTGGTGTAAGATTCGCCCACCACCTGGCCCAACTGATTGACGAGGACAGCGACGGCATCATTGCCGCCCAACGTACCCAAGTCCTTCATCTTTCCGCCTTGCCACAAGAACGCACGAAGTTGGGTGGTTACGGGCCAACATTGGAGGGTCGCACAAGGCCCCAGACTGTTGGCATAATCGTCCGGGATGTCATTGGCGGCGGCGCCAACCACCATGCCCAAGTCGTTCACCGCCTGCGCCAGGCTCACACTTCCTCCCAGCGTCCCCAGATCCTTAATCCTGCCATCGTTCCAAACCACGGCATGATATTCCGGATAGCCGGTCGCCGGATCGGCCAATCCATTTTCCGACGCCCCGATAACCAGCCCGAAGTCATTCAGCCCGAAGGCCCAACTGCTGTTGGTGGGAGTAAGCGCTCCCAAGTTGGTGAGCCGGCCATTCTGAAATACGAAGGCAACATCGACGTTGCAATCCCAAAGGCAGTTGGGGGCGAAGGGATCGAGCTTGCTTGTTGAAGCGGTGCCCACAGTCCCTCCCAGGTTGTTTAGGTAATTCAGATTAAAATTTGCGGGGCCCGTACCATCGCCAAAAGAGTTGGGACCGCCGAAGGTTCCAACTTCGGTAAGTTTGTACAGGTGGTGCGGAGGACTATCCTGCGCGTAACCTTGGATCGTCATCGCCAATGCGGCGATGGCTGCCATATTCATCCATTTGCTGATTCTCATCGGTTTGCTCCTTCTGAAACGGAATTTAGTGTTCGTTATTTCGCTTGATCGGTTTGAACCACATATTTATTGGGTTGGCGCTCCCTGCACGAAAGCCCAACCTCGCGGCGAGGCCAGCCCTTCGCCAAACCTCGCCGCGACCGCAACGGCCTTTATCATTCTGCAGTTCTCAGCACGTGAGCAGCTCGCCGGAGCCCCGCGGACACTGCCGGCTCCACCGGATTCGGTACTGTCCCGTCCGTGTTCACGTTGGTGTAGAGGGTGTTGGAGTAGGCGCCGGAAACGACACGATCGGCCGTTACATAGCCCACTCCGCAAAAAGTGTCGTTAACGGTGTTATTCGCGATAGTGTTTCCCGAGACGCCGCTGCCTGAAAATTCCCAAACGCCGCAGCTCTCGTTTCCGAGCGGGAGGACGTTAAACACCGTATTTCCGGCAATCAGACTGTCAGTAAAATAACCCGACGCCGTGCCTTGAATATCGATCCCATCCAGTGCGTCGATGTTCCGAATCACATTGTTGGTAATTCTGAACTTGGTCCCGCCATTGATGAAGATGCCGCTTTGGGCATTGGTGATAAAGTTGCCGTCCACGACCGTGCCCTCGCCGGCTGACCGCAGCACGACGCCTTCGCTCCGCAGATTGTCGCAATCATTAAAGTCAAGCGCACCGCAGGTCCCTTCGTTAATCATGTTGCCGGTGATCCGTCCGGTGGCGCCGATCAGGAAGACCCCAAATTGCAGTGTGCCGGATGCTGGCCCGATACCTGCGACGGCGTTGTCAGCGACTTCGAGGTTCACAGGGACAGGGGAAACACCATAGGCGGGACCCAGAGCGAAAACTCCGTCCTTCGTGTAGTTGTGGATGCTGTTCTGGTCCACCGCGACATTGAACGGACCCGTCACCGTGCCGTCACAATCCACCAGAACTCCGAAGCCGTTTCCGGGAAAAGCCCCGGGGCAGCTCGCGGGATCCTGCGCCAAGGCGCCAGAGATCGCACTTCGGTACACCCCGCCCGAGGAGTTGAAGAAGTGCACCACCGAGAGCATGGGGCTGCACCCGGTTACCGTGCTATTGCTGGCATCCATGGCCAGATTCTCGATGGAAACGTTCGTAGTATTCACAACGCTGACCACAGACTCATAACCATTCACCGCACTCAGCGTGGCAGGCTGAATCAGGACGCGATTGGCTCCATCAACACTGATGCCTTTAAGCTTCAGCGGCTTGTTGATCGTCACTTGTTCCGGGTAGAGCGCCGGACAAATGGCAATGACGTCACCGGGTCCAGCCGCGCTGACCGCGGCTCCAATGGAGCTGTAGTGGGCGTTCGGACATGGTGCGCCGGGCGCTCCGACGACCAAAGTTGCGGCGGAACTCATCGCGCAGAATGCTCCTAAAAACAAGACGGCCAGCCCCAAGTGGGCGAAACGCAATCTCATCATGGTTTCCTCCAAAAAGTTAAGTCCACTGCCCGTGTGAAGCCCAACTTCAGCCCCCGTAGGTTCAGTGGTGAGACGACTCTCGTTCTGTCGGTCCCCAGGAGAAAATCAAGAACCAGGAATTGCCACGACATTGAGAGGTTTCCCCGGCGAAAGAGAAGGCTTTGCGTATTCTGAACAAGAGCCCCACGCCACAAAATGTCCCTCTTACCCCTGGTAACTCGACTACCTCAAAAGTTGTCCCTAACAGGTAATGCGCGAAAAAGCGACAAAAAGGGCCAAAAACTGCCGGACCACTGATATAATCCCTCCCACAGGGGAGGTCGATTTGAACGGTGAAACCAGCCACAAATGAGATAACCCAACTTCTCGTGCGGTTTCGGGGAGGAGATCCCCAGGCGGAATCTCAGCTTGTACCCCTCGTTTATGGCGAGCTACGCCATTTGGCTGCCGCTTGCCTGGGCCGCGAGCGGCGCGATCATACTCTCCAGCCCACAGCCTTGGTCCATGAAGCTTTCTTGCGGCTGGCGGGGAAGGGTCAGCCCGACTGGCAGAATCGAGCCCACTTCTTTGCCATTTCGGCGCGGCTAATGCGGCAGATTCTGGTGGACTACGCCCGGCGCCGCCGGAGGGAGAAGCGGGGCGGATCCTGCGAGAGGCTGCCTTTGGAGGAGGCGCTGGTTTTTAGCACAGCGAAGTCAGCCGACCTGTTGGCGTTGAACGAAGCCCTGGAGCGCCTGGCACAACAGGACGAGCGTCAATGCCGGATTGTGGAAATGAAGTTCTTTGGAGGTCTCAGCATCGAGGAGATTGCCGAGGTTTTGGAGACTTCGCCGAGAACAGTTAAACGCGACTGGACGATGGCCCGCGCCTGGTTGCATCAAGAAATCACGAATTGATAGGGCGAGTTTTCGTGTTACCATCCCAACCGTTTCCCAAAGACTATGGACCCACAAAGGTGGGAGCACCTTAAAGACCTCGTGGCCCAGGCGCTGGAACTCACGCCGGACCTACGCCTTTCGTTCCTGGCGAAGGTTTGCGGCGACGATGCGGGGCTACGTTCGGAAGTGGAAGGTCTGCTGAAGCATCATGAAGAGGCGGGGAGCTTTCTTGAAGGGAGCCCATCGCAGAACTTGGTCGCTCCTGCTTCCCCGAAGGTGAGCCAGCGCACATTTTCGGCAGGCGAGATGATTGCCGGGCGCTTTCGGGTTGTCCGCTTCATCGGCCGAGGCGGCATGGGAGTGGTTTATGCGGCCCAGGATACCAAGCTCCCTCGCATGGTTGCCCTGAAATTCCTGCCGGATGTGTTGGCGGAGAGTTCCGAAAGGCTGGAACGCTTCAAACGTGAGGCGCACGCCGCATCGGTGCTCAATCACCCCAATATCTGCACCATCTACGATGTGGATGAACACGGCGCCCAGCCCTTCATCGCCATGGAATTGCTGGAAGGGCAAACGCTCCGGCAGCGAATCGGAAACACAAGGCCCCGGCCTGAAGCGAGCGGTGAATCGCGAGTTGCGAATTCGCCGATTCCCACGCGAACGTCTTTACCCGTTCATGAGGTGCTCGACCTTTCCATCCAAATTGCCGATGGGCTGGACGCGGCGCACGCCAGGGGCATCATCCATCGCGACATCAAGCCGGCCAATATCTTTATCACCCGGCGGGGTGACGCCAAGATTCTCGATTTCGGACTCGCAAAATTTATTTTACGGTCAGGGCTTGCGCCGGTGCCGCAGGATGATGCTTCAAACCGGTCAGCGGGTGAGGTCCCCCACGACACACCAACGTCCACCATCGAGCCCCCTCATCTCACCATCGTGGGCGCGGCGATGGGGACGGCCGCCTATATGTCACCAGAGCAGGCCCGGGGCGAACAAGTCGATGCCCGCACTGACTTATTCAGCTTCGGGGCAGTGCTCTACGAGATGGCTACGGGCCGCCAGGCCTTCAGCGGCGCAAATTCGGCGGAGATTCGCGACGCAATTCTGAATCGCGAAGCAACTCCGGTAAGAACTCTAAATCCCGCCGTTGACTTGCGCCTCCAAGCCATCATCGAAAAGGCCTTGGAAAAAGACCGCGACGTGCGCTACCAGCATGCCTCGGAAATGCGCGCTGATCTAAAGCGCTTGAGGCGCGATAGCGGTCCGGGTCGGGCCGTAGCGGCGATGTCCTCATCGCCTCCAGAGGGAATCGCGGCTTCGCCCGTGCCAGCCATCACCGCCGCGCCTCCGGAGACGGCGGTGGGGACACCACCGCTACAACGCCATACCTCTGATCCGCGGATAACCGCCACCCCGGGAAAGCCCCAAAGAAGATCCCTATTTGCCCTGGCGGCAGGGGCGTTCGCCATTATTGGCGTTCTCGTTTATGTTTCTGATTTCGCCGTCAGGCACACGTCTGCGCCGCCCTTTGCCCTGGAAATTACGCGCTTGACGGACTCCGGCGACATCGGAAAGCTGGATATCTCGCCCGATGGGAAATTCATAGCCTATCAAAGATTTACCCCGGACAAGGAGAGTATCTGGATCAAACACCTGGCCACCGACAGCGACATCAAGATTGCCACATTGGATAAGGGTAACTGTCCTGGGCTGGCATTTTCTCCAGATGGAGGCTACATCTATTATGTCCAGCAGCCTGAGGGAAAGGATACCGGCGATCTCTATCAGATTCCGTTGCTGGGAGGAACGCCCAAAAAGATGATGGGGGGAATCTCCGGCTCGCCGGCGTTTTCACCCAACGGACGGCGGATCGCCTATGTGCGGGGGTCTTACTTGGGCGAGTACAGCTTACGAAGCGCCGACTTGGACGGTTCGGGCGAGCGGGTACTGGCAACCTATAAGGAGCCTGAGGCGGTTGTGGGAACCCCTGCGTGGTCCCCTGACGGCAGGACCCTCGCGTTTCTTTTCGCCAGTCCGCAAGAATCTCTCAGCACCATCCCGGCGGAAGGCGGCGCGATTCATCCTGTGCCGGGCGTCCATTTTGGCGGCATTGCTAACCTCGCGTGGCTACCTGGTACCCGACGCTTACTCGTTGCGGGCACGACGCAAGAGGGGGCGGGTCCCAAGGTGACATGTCAGCTTTACGAAGTCCCGGTCGAGGGGGGCGAAATCCGGCAGATTACCCATGATCTGGCGCAATACCAGGATGTTCACAGCAGCGCCGATGGCAAGACACTGTTATCCTCGCTGAATCAGTTGAATCTGACCCTCCAGGTCGTCACGCCGGGGAGGGAGTCTCAGGCCAAAATCGTGAGCGCCGAGGACCAGACCACGGACGGTTGGATGGGCGTGGCATGGGCGCCCAATGGGAAAATTGTCTATATGTCGATTCATAAGGGCTATCTTGGGGTCTGGAGGACGGGCGCCGACGGTTCCAATGCTCAACAACTTACCGACACCAGCAGATCCTACATGCCCGCAGCCTCTCCTCGTGGCGACTTCGTTGCCTTCATCCGGTTGGATGGATTTCAGTCAAGCGTCTGGCGGATGGATATGGACGGAGGCAATAAAAAGCCGCTTACTCAGGGCCATGAGGACCTCGTTCCAGCCGTATCGCCGGACGGGCAGTGGGTGATTTTCGCCCGGGCATTTAACGGCAAATTTGCTCTGATGAAGGTCCCCAGCGGGGGTGGGCCAGCCTCCGAACTAACCGACAAGCTTCATGATAACGCTTATTGGCCGACGGTCTCCCCGGATGGGAAATGGATCGGCGGTGTATACAATCCGAAGGGGAGCGAGCCCACCAAGCTTGCGATCTTCCCCTTTGCCGGCGGCCCACCCGCCAAAGTCTTCCCTCTGCCTGCTGGCGCCGGGCAATGGCCTCAATGGAACCCTGATGGCAGCGCCATCTCCTTCCTTAAGGGGGATAACATTTGGGAGCAGCCGGTGGTGGGTGGTCCTCCGAAGCAGGTAACTCACTTCACCTCAGACTTCATTTTAGATTTTACGTGGTCCCAGGATGGCCGCATGGTCGTATCGCGGGGCAAGGGTACAAAAGACGCGGTGCTGATCAGGAATTTCCAGTAACCTCACCACTTCAGCCTCAGACCGAATTGGACGACCCGCGGGTAATTCCCCTGACTGTTGACCATACCGAAGCCGGGAGACCCGAAACCCTGATAGTTGATGCCCGACCCCGCCGCGCTTCCAAACTGCACGCGGTTAGGGGCATTGATACAGTCGGCCCGGAAGTCCAGTTTCCATGACTCGTGGAGGCTCCATTCCTTAATCAGCGAAAAGTCCTCATCATAATAGGGAAAAGTTCGGACTCTTCCCTCGATCGGGGTCAAGGTTCCGAAGCAGAAAGAGCAGGGGATGGCAAAGGCGGCGCTATTGAACTGGGAATCCACGGCCGGATCGAAGTGGCCGGAACGGTCCGCCGCCGATGCCATGGGGACCCCTGGAACCTCATCGGGATGCTCAGAGGCGTAACCGACGGATTCCAAGTAAGCAAGATTGCTTGGGCCGACAACATTCTGAGGCAGTCCTCCCTGGTAGGATTGTATGCCCGAGATTTTCCAGCCGCCGATGATCTGATCGGCCACCCCGCCGTGGTTCAGGAATTTTCGCCCCCGGCCCACGGGCAAATCGTAAACGTAGGCAATCGACAGCAGATTGGGAATATCATTGAAGCTATAAGCCTTTTGGGTTCTAGAGTTCCAGGCGTCGCTGGAGCCATGCTGCGAGGAGTAGACGGAAAAGATGGACCCGCCGTCGGTGAGCGTCTTCGACCAGGCATAAGATACGAGCAGTGTCAGGCCGTTGGAGAAGCGTTTCTCCGCCTTGACCTGCAAGGCGTTATAAGTCGATGTGCCCACCCCTTCGTAAAAGCGCAAGAGGGCCTGGTATTGGGGGAGGAGGCTCAGCGCCTGAGCGGCCGTGTTGTTTCCCGAGGGGTTCCAGAGCGCCTCGAATCCCGGAAACGGTGAATGATTCCCCGTCGCGGGGTCAACCGGCATGGCGGCGATGGCGGGAATCTCTTGCACAGTGGGATCACCGACAGGTGTGTAGAGCTCGGACGTCCCATTGATATTGTTGGGCCCCAGCGCCAGGTATTGGAGAGGCAAATTGGTAGCGGGCATCAGCAAGCTCGAAAGGTGAACGCCGGTGTTTCCAACGTAGGAAACCGTTAGCGCCATCTGGCCCGGCAACAGGCGCTGGACGCCGATATTCACGTTATTCATGTAGGGCGAATGTCCATCCGTTCGATCCAGCGCCGCTAAGTTGAACTGACCGATCAGGGTTTGCGGCGTGAGGCTAGGGGTGTACGGCAGCGCGGTATCTGTGTCCCAATTAAACGCAGGCGTGATGCCGTCGTTGGGGGAACGAGTTCCCACGGATCCGTTGTACCCTTGCACGAGCCAACCCCGGTCCAGGCGATTGCCGTTGCCCTGGGCGTAGAAAATCCCGTAAGCGGCATGTATGACCGTCTTATCATTCAGGCTGTAAGCCAGCCCAATGCGCGGGGAAAAATTGCGGTAGTAAGTGTTGACACCCGAGGGGTCCGCCGGGCTGGCGAATTCCAGCCCCCCCAACACGCCCGGCGAGCCGGGGTTGGCCAGCGTCATGTTCACCCACGACTTTTCGTTGTATTTGTGGACGTTGGGGGTAAAGAGGTCCCAACGCAGGCCCAGATTCAGTGTGAGCTTCCGCGTCACCTTAAAGTCGTCCTGGGCAAAAGCACCGATGTAGGAATCTCGCGCGTAACTGGGCGTGGTGTAATGGTAAGCTGAGTACATATCCGCCAGCCCAAGCATATAGCTGGCAAAGGGGACTCCAGATGTCAGATCCGAGGGTATGCCAACTTCCGAGGGACCAAAATTGAACGCACCCTCGCTCCCGACCGGGTTGACGTCATTGCTGGCACTCTTCAGGTATTCAATCCCATCCTTGAACGTGTGTTTTCCCGTGATCCAAGTCAGCGTGTCGGCAAACTCCACGCTGTGCAAATCGTCAACAATTTCCACCCCGCCCCCGCCGGTAATTGAGGCGTTTCCGATTCCCAACTGGGGAAACTCCGTCTTGGCGTTGGGGGCAAAACCTCCTAGACCGAGATAATCGACCCAATCCGACTTGCCGGCGTAGGGACTGACCTCTTCCGTGCCGCCACCCCAATAGTTGTATGCCAGCACGGCATGGTTGGCCACGTTCGGCTCCAAGTTCAGGTTGTAGTTGATCCTCACATTTCGAGTCTTGTTATACGTCGGCTGCTCGCCGCCTCCCAACGGGCCGGGTATGGCGGTGAGGTTGGGAGTGGTGTTGTTTCCGTAATCATAGAGGACGCTTAGCCGGTTCCGATCGTTGATCTCGTAATCGCCGTGCAGCCCCCACTGATTGATGGTCTCGGGATTGACGACCGAACTGAGGTAGTTGTTCACCACCGAGCCCGGGTTGGTGTTGGCGGCGGGGAAATAGGGATTGATCTTCAGTGAGACGGCGGAAAAATAACTGGGGCTGGTGATGATGTTATTGCAGATCACCGGACCGCAGGTTGAACGCGTCGTCATGTTATTGACGAATGCCGTGGTGGTGGGGTCGTAGAGAACATTGGGCTGGGGGAGGCTCAAGAACTG
>PLSX01000128.1:0-1149 GCA_003165315.1 Acidobacteriota bacterium | reverse complement strand
AGAAAGAAATTCCGCGCGTTCAAGTCGTCGTTGCGGAGGAACTCAAAGGCTGATCCGTGAATCTGGTTGCTTCCGGACTTGATCTCAAAGCTGGCCGCGCCGCCGCCGGACCTTCCGTATTCGGCCGGGGCATTGGTGGCCTCCATTTTAAGTTCTCCCACGGCGTCGGGCGGAATCTGGAGGGCTCGCACATCGCCCTCGAATTCAGCCAGACTCGTGACATCCGCACCATCCAGCATCAACGTCGTGCTGCTCACCATGCTGCCGCTCACAGCGGTGCTCATGGTACGGCTATAGCCCTGATTATTGTCATTTGAAGGGCCGCGCCCCGTTACACCGGGCGCGAGCTGCATGAAGTCGGCGGGAGTCCTCTGATCTCCAAAGCCCGTCAGAGGGAGAGCCTCCATCAGCGAGGCGTTGATTGTAGTTTGAGTGTCGGAGGTATCGCGCTCAAGCAATGGAGCCTCTCCGGTGACCACCACGGATTGATTGGCGCTGCCCAGACTCAATGGGACATCAAGGCGTGTCGTGCCCCCTACTTCAAGCAGAAGGCTGGTCCGCTCATATCTTTTGAAGCCTGCCCTTTCCGCCATCAGGCGGTATTGACCCGCCGCGAGGAGCGGAACCGTATACACGCCACTCTCGTTCGTGGTCGCATTGTTGGCGACGCCGGTGTCAATGTTGGTGATGGTGATGGCCACGCCGGGAACGGCGGCGCCACTCGGGTCGGTGACGATGCCGGTGATCGTTCCCCGACTGACCTGGGCCCAGGCTGCACTTGCAGGCAACAGCAGTGCCAATAGCACAGCAACGGACTGCACCCGTGGAGGCATCTCGCTACCCTCTTTCAATTTTCAGTTGGGCACTGGTTTGCGACGTGAAGAAACTGCAGATTACCACAAGACTCAACAAATGCAAGCGAGGGATTCTTGTGCGACGCTGTAATGGCGCACATGCTGTCCTTGACACAAGCTGGGCTGGATGGCAAGATGACAGATTGCGATAAGCGCAATTCTGCCGAGTATATGGGCAGGGTCGCGGATTATCGCCGCAAGTCCATGTGCCGAAGTGGCGGAATTGGCAGACGCGCTACATTCAGGGTGTAGTTCCCTCCGGGGAGTGGAGGTTCGAGTCCTCTCTTCGGCACCA
>PLSX01000249.1 GCA_003165315.1 Acidobacteriota bacterium | reverse complement strand
GGCATTCTCCGTCGATGATGTCAATCGGGGACTCGCTCCTCTCCAACGCTGGTGGGCGAAATCCAGGAAGTAATCAGACCTCCCCATTTCTAAATTGGGCTGCTTACGCACGCCTACCGAAAGCTCACGGATGAACCACGCGCGTGCAGAAGCTCGTGACGCAACTCCGTCCGAAAAGTGGGCGAGCCTTGATGTGCAGTCCGGATGTGGTGGGGAGTACTATGGCGGGGAGGGGAGGGCGGTAAGTTATAATGCCCGCGCCTGAGAAACAGTCTCTCGGCGTTTACGATAAATTAGGAACCTGGAGTTGCCTGCCGTCCTTAATGACCTTCCGCAGTGGGAGTCAGGGGGGAAAAATCACCTAACGCCGGAGCATCCAGTCCTGGGGGCAACCCTTGATCAGGATAATACTGGCGATATGGACGATCGATGGGCGTGGGCCCACGCCTTACTCAAAAAACGCACCAGGAAAAATGATCTGTGCCAGGCCGAGCCGTTTAAGATCGAGACCGATTGACAACCGCCAACATATCTTACGTTCTCCCGACGCACCATTATGCGCACTGATGTTCGGTCATACGGCTCGATTTGCCGGCAATTCTTCCGGGCGGCGATGGTCGGGGAAACTTGCGCCGCTCAGCAGAGCTCGTATCCCCACCAGAAGAAAGCGGGGCTGATGAACACAAAGGCGCCAGAGGATACCACGGGGATCATCACGCGTGTGGGCTTCAAGGTCCTTGCGAACCCGCGCATTGAGGAGGTCGACCAGGTGAGAGTAATGTGTTTGGGTAAATCCGTGAATTAACTTGCGAACCAACAGGTGGGTATCTAACTCACGCCTTAAAGCGTGAAGCTTGCTACTCGAGCCACCGTTCAGGATGGCATCCACAACTCCCAGGGCGCCACGGAAGCCCGTAACAATGCCGCCTACAGTGGAGACCTTGACATGGCCGGCGGCATCCCCAACCAAATACACGTCTCCACCACTCAATTGGCGGCGCACAGGAGTCCAGCCGGTGTAGATGGGAATTCTCGCTCCCTGATATCCCAGCGGCTTCAGATGATGTTTTTCGAGGAAGCTTTCCAGGACGGCCTTGGTGGCGGCTCCATCTTCACCAATGAGACCCACAACGCCCTGCGTCGAGGAGTGCGGGATGAGCCAGTAAAAGTAGGGCGTGTCCTCAGGAATAAACCAAACCCGAACCGTATCTGGAGCCATCCCCGCTGGCAGGTCCACAATGGCCTGCACCAACGGAACGGTAGGAGGTTTGGGCATGCCTGCGGCCTTTGCAACACGGCTGACAGCGCCATCTGCACCAATGACGGTGCGATACTGCGCGCCATCGGCGTTACCACTGTTGCCGCGCTCCATGGTCAGGGTTAAGGTTTGATTGTTCTCGTCAAGAGAAAGGAACTTCTGACCAAACTTGATGCTTGCACCGGCTGCTTGCGCTGCCATGGCCAATTCCCGAATCAGCAGGTTCCGTTCGATAATAAGATCTGGGCGGCGGAGTTCAATTTTTGCCACCCGTCCGTCGGTGAAAAGCTCAAACCGGCGGATTTCGTTAACCACCGCTTTTTCGCCCAGGCCCCCCAGAACTTCCCGCATCTGGTGGGTGACAATAAGGGAGCGCGAGGCGGCGTCAAAGCGATCCTGCCCTTCAAAAACGTGCGCTTGGCGCCCCGCCCGGGCAAGCAAATAAGCAGTAAAAAGGCCGGCTGCCGATCCGCCAACTATCGCGACTTTGGGGTGGGTGACGTGACTCCTATCCAAGCTTCCTCATAACCTTAAATGCGCCAGCTTGGGGCCGGCCAAGTATAGCTGTATTATCGCTTAAATTCCCCGCTTTGGGGAATCGTGGCAAGCGAGCTAAAGGATATGAGTATAACCCAAACTGAGAGAATTTAGGAGATGCCCCCGGATACACTCTGCCTTTCGTAATGAAATTGCTCCAAGATAAACACTGCCGCTAGCACCCCCGCCGCCACACCAGCACCCAAAACCAAACCGGATTTGACCGACAGTTCACAAACCAGCAATGCGAGTCCACCGCCAGCAAATCCAACCGCGTAGAGTAGCAGGACAGCCCCGCGTTGCCCGAGCGGGGTATTTGCCAAGCGGTGGGCCGTGTGGTCCTTTCCCGGCGAAGCAAAGGGAATCAATCCGCGGCGCGCTCGCGATATCGATACCAAAGTGGTATCGAAAATTGGGACAATCAGTAGGAGGACTGGAATCATCCAGCTTGTGGCCTCCGGCACATCGGGCATCCGCAGTTTTAGCCCCAAGGTTGCAACCATGAAACCCAAAAACATGGCGCCGCCGTCTCCCATGAAAATTTTGGCGGGTTTGAAATTCCAAAGCAGGAACCCCAAGGTGCCACCAAGAAGAGCTGCGCCGAAGGTCGCGACTAATACCTGCCCTTCACGAAGAGCCAGAATGGTAAAGAAAAGCGAGGCAATTGCGGTGACTCCACTGGCAAGGCCGTCCATGTGATCGAAAATGTTATAGGCGGCGGTGATCCCCACTACCCAGAAAAGTGTAAATCCTATATCCAGAACGGATCCCAGCGGGCCCCGGATAAAGGCGGAGGGGAAATGCGTCCTGACTCCCAGCGCCACCAGGGTCACGGCTGCCAGAGGCATGGCGACAAACAGCTTTACTTGATGGTGAAGAAGATGGCGGTCATCCATAATCCCCACCACAAGAAGCAATGTTGAAGCCGCGACAATACCCAACATTTGTCCACGGGAACGACTTTCTACAAACGCCAGAATGGCGATGACTGTCCCGCAGTAGATGGCGACGCCGCCTAATAACGGAATGGGCGTGCGATGAATTTTGCGCGCATTGGGGACATCAACGATTCCCCAGTGGAGGGCAATCCGCCGGATTGGGATCGTCAAACTACAGGAAGCCGCAAAAGCAACGGCAAACGTCAATACTCCGTCCAGCATGGTGTCTCCTCTTCCTGCGTATCCGCATCTCGATCCACAATGGCGCCAACCCAAGGGGCGGATATCCTGTCACGACTGAATCCAGGGAACGTAATTTCCTTCTCGATGTCTGCAAGCGTCCCACACCACAAATTCTTCATGCCACACCTTCGATGACGCATCGGAAGTGCTGAAGCTCTTTGTCGCGGGCGAACTCTCCGACAGCCTGAAATGCCCGTTCGCCCATCTGGGCAATTCGATCAGGGTCGCGGGCCAATTCCCGAATAACCGCCGCAACCGCCGCAGGGTCATCTGGATCCACCACCACGCCGCAATCGAGACGGCGCACCACGCGCGCCGCATCGCTCCCATCTGGAGCCAGCACCAGGATCGGACGACCGGCTGCCAGGGTAGAGTAAAGTTTGCTCGGCACAACTACACCTTCAAGTCCGTGCTTAATCGTGATCAGGTGCAAGTCACCCGCCGAAAGGACATAGGGCACCTGGTCGGCTGGACGAAAGGGTAGGAACTTGATCTTATCCACACCGCGCGCGGATGCCTCCACTTGGGAGCGAAGTGCTCCTTCCCCAACGAATACAAAGCCTATATCTTCATGATCAAGCAGGTCAGCAGCTTTGATGATTGTTTCCCACGCCCCATAAAAGCCCAGGTTGCCAGCATGGAGAACCACAAAAGAAAAACCGCTGCGAATTTCCTGGGTAACCGGATGATCCTGCTCACCCACCCGAGGCGTGGCGTAAACCCCGTCGCGAACCACCACCACGCGAGCGGGATCAATGCCTTTGGCGATGATGCGCTCGCGCGTATCTTCTCCCAGAACGATGACGCGGCTCGCACGGCCGAGTGCCCATCGATGCAGCCTCTCCCAAAGCCTTACCCACCAAGAGGGGCGAACGATGCTGCCCACAACCGCCATCTCCGGGTAAAGGTCGCGGATGTTATAAACGAACGGCTTTCTTTTGAGCCAAGCCACAAATGCGCCCACAATGCCTTCAAAGGGCGGATCAGTCATGGCCATCACGAGATCAGTGGGGATGAAGAGTGCCCGTGGGACAGCGAGGATAACGTAGGAGAGGTAATTCCAGATGCGCTGGCGCATGCGAAAGCGGGGAAAAGTGCTTGAACCCACCCGCTCCACGATGGCGGAACCCCGCTGCTCGCGCCCAAGCAGGTAGTAGAGGTGCCGCTCCGTGGGATCGTAAGAGGGGCGCCCGCAGAGAACGGTAACAGCATGCCCTGCTGCCAGTGCATCCACCACGGCTGCCGCCATGTGCGCGGTTGCTGAGGTGTCGGGTGGAAAATATTCGTTCAGGAGAAGAATTCGCATCAGGGGTCAGGCGGCAGGGTTTGTAACCTTTTCACATGCAGGCTACGAAAGCAAGAGGATTAAGCTTTTGCGACCTCTCCTGGGGCCTAAGTCGCATCCGGCGAGGGATCCAGCGGCTTTTCAATCAGAAAATTCCCCAGAGCCAAAACATCCATCCGGGTTCGAAGGAAACAGTCGATGGCTTCTTTGGGCGATGTGACAATCGGCTCATTATCGTTGAAGGAGGTATTGAGAAGCACCGGCACTCCGGTCTGCTTTTCAAACTCCTTGATCAGTGCCCAGTACCGGGGGCTGTTTTGACGACTCACGGTTTGGAGGCGGCCGGTTCCATCCACGTGGGTTGGGGCGGGAATGACTCCCCGCTTTTCCGGCCTCACTGTGTAGGCAAGGTTCATAAAGGGCGAGGGATGGGAGCGCTCAAAGTACTGGCCCGTGGCTTCTTCGAGGATGGAAGGAGCAAACGGCCGGAAGATTTCGCGGTGCTTGATTCGCCGGTTGAGGATGTCTTTCATTTCCGCCCGTCGCGGGTCCACAAGAATGCTTCGGTTGCCGAGTGCGCGCGGCCCCCACTCCTGCCTCCCCTGGTACCAACCCAAAATCTTCCCGGCCGCGATGTGTTGGGCGGTCAAGTGGAAAAGCTCTTCGTCCGAGAGCTTCTTAACCGGATAGCCCAAATCACGAATCTGGCTATTCTCGAGAGCTTTCTCAATGGTCTTAGTGGTAAACTGCGGCCCCCAGTACGCATGGTCCATCACAAAGGTTCGCGGCTGCCCAAGAATCTGGTGATGGACATAGTAAGCGGCACCCACGGCTAATCCGGCATCACCCGCGGCCGGTTGCACGTAAACTTGTGAGAATGGGGTGTGGTCAAAGATCTTTCCGTTGGCAACACAATTGAATGCGACGCCTCCCGCGAGACACACTTTGTTCTGATGTGCGGCGGCGTCAAGATTATTGAGCAGGCGAAAATACGCTTCTTCCAGCACCACTTGCATCGAGGCGGCAACATCCTGGTGCTTTTTGCCAACGGGCTCCGTAGCAGGACGAGTCTTGCCCAACCGATCCTCCAGGTAAGGGGAAAAGAGCTGTCCCAGAACCGGAGTTTTTCCGTTTTCCTGCCAGGTCATTTCCGGGCCTGACTTGTGGTGACAGAAGTATTCCAGACCCAATGAAAACCCCTTGCCGTTTCCGGGGGTCACAACGTGCCTAAGTTCCTCGACATAGTTAGGCTCACCATAGGCCGCAAGCCCCATGACTTTGTATTCATCTCCGAACTTCCAAAACCCCAGGTATTGGCTCATGGCAGTGTAATAGAGCCCAAGGGAATGAGGGAACGCGACCGATCCATGAACGTTGAGGCGATTCCCTTCCCCTGTCGCCCACATGGTGCTGGCAAAATCGCCGAGGCCATCCGTGGAAAGAACGGCAGCTTTGTCAAAGGGCGAGACGAAGAATGTGCTGGCCAGGTGCGCCACGTGATGCTCAATACGATGGAACTTGGCCTGGATTTTAGCGGGGTCGACATCGAACGCAGCGGCAAAGTCAGCGTGAATTCCCTTGAACTGCTTCATGGCCCGGTAGCGATCCAACGTGAACCGGGGCATTTGAATCGCATAAAAGAGCTTGGTCGCAATCCGGGCCCAAGGATTGCGTGGGATGGCGACATGGTCGATGTCCTTCAGAGTGAGGCCAGCCTCTGCCAGGCAGTGCCGCACCGCCGCTGCAGGAAAGCCCGCAGCGTATTTGACGCGGTTGAAGCGTTCCTCCTCTACCGCCGTTACCAGTTTTCCATCGCACACAATGGCTGCCGATGCATTGGCATGATAAGCATTAATTCCGAGGATATTCATAGTTTTTTAGTTTGTCTTTCCGCCCGTTTGCTGCGGAGATAGAACGATCAGCTAACCAAGTGGCGTCGCGCCCAGCGGTTCAGTACAAAAAGGCTCCAAACACGTGACCAGCTTGTCTTCCCTGCAAGAAAATCCGTCCAGACTTGCCCAACCGCATGGGCGTTAAGGGACTCCTTGAGGGGGTGGGCGATATCCTGAAATTCCGCGGCAACTTCTTTCATCAAGGAATTCCTGAGCCAATGCTCCCAGGGAAGAGTAAAGGTTCGTTTTTTTTGGGAGATAACTTCTGCGGGCAGGAGATCGGTCATGGCATCAATCAATAGTGATTTGGGGCGGCCATTGCGCTTAATCGATCCGGGCAATCGCGCCACGTATTCGACCAGCGCATGATCAAGGAATGGCACCCGCACTTCGATGGAGTGCGCCATGCTCATTGAATCCGTGTCGCGTAACAGGGTGTCGACCATATAGGATCGGGACTCTAGGCAAGACACAGCGGTAAAGTCATCAAGCTGTTTCGCCCCCCTTGCGGTTTCCTCCAGCCAATCCTTCCATGGGTCCGGCGAGTCGAGGCCGTTGCCCTTCAGCAGCCCTAATACCTGCGTTGGGGTGAAAAGAAGTCGGGTGTAGAAATAAGGATGAGGAAGGAAATTAGGGTCACGCCAGAGTGCGGCCATTTTCCGATGCGCATCGTTCCGTTGAAAATGGCCCAGAGTTTTTTCTGCGGCAGAGGCGAGCGTGGAACGAACTCCCCCAGGCATGGTCCGGGCCAGAGACGCCACGGATTGGGCGTCAGGAGTCATACGGAAGGTACTGTACCCCCCAAAAATTTCGTCACTGCCCAAGCCCGAAAGCGCAACTTTCAATCCCGCCTGCCGGGCCGCCCAGGAAACAAAGTAGGTGTTGACTCCGTCCATGCTGGGCTGGTCAAGTGCACTCACCGCGTCATTCAGCCGCGCCAACATATCGTCGCCGGTCAATACTAATTCTTGGTGATTCGTTCCGAATTGCCGCGCCGTGCGGCGTGCCATGGCCGCCTCACTGAATTCCTGCTCCGGAAAGACCACTGTTACTGTGTTAAGGGCCACTTTCTTGTGCGCAGCCAGGGCAACAAGGGCGGTGGAATCAATCCCGCTGCTCAAAAAGACCCCTACCGGAACGTCTGCAATTAAATGGGAATCAACTGCTTCTTCCAGGAGCGCCCGCAGGAATCCCGATGCCGAGCAACGTTCCTGAGATCTTGTAGTAGGCTGTGGGCATGCAGAGGAGGCAAAATCCCAATAAGGCTCAGGATGAATACTAGTATGCCTGCCGGAGGCAGAGAGGGTGATTCGGTGCCCAGGGGGCAAAGAAAAGACGCCTTCGACCAACGTCATAGGCTCCACGACAGAGCCAAACAGCAGGAAGCTTTGCAGGGCCGCTTGCGAAAGCCGGGGTTCAATCTGACCCGAGGCAAGCAGTGGCCTAACCTCGGAGGCGAAGATTAAATTGCCATCAACAGTAGCATAGTAAAGCGGCTTGATCCCAAGACGGTCGCGCGCCAGTAAAACTCGGGGGTTGCCACGGCGTGTGGATTTCGAGGTCTCAGCGAGGGCAAAGGCGAACATCCCCTCGAAATGGTCGACGCAGTCCTCTCCCCATTCTTCGTATGCGTAAACGATGACCTCAGTGTCGCTATTCGTTTGGAAATGATAACCGCGGGATTCCAGTGCGGATCGAAGCTCTTGAAAATTATAAATCTCTCCGTTGAAAACCACGGCGAGGGTTCGGTCTCCGTTGAACACGGGTTGGTGCCCGCCGCCAACATCAATGATGCTCAGGCGGCGCATTCCGAGAGCCACTGAGCCATCGACGTAAGTCCCTTCATCGTCTGGCCCACGGTGATGCATTTGACCCAGCATCTGCCGCACGACGTTTTGCGTCGGCTCAGGTTCCGTGCTACCGATTATTCCGCAGATACCACACATGGTTTAATATACCGATCCATCGGGGAAAGCGCGTGCTTTTTCGTTACGAAATGGACACTTTCAAAGGCCCGCTCCGACGGTCGCGGCCGGATCGGTTCGCAATCATAAGACCCATAAGCCCAAGTAGGAGCAGGGATAAGGAGATCAAAATAAGCCAGAGTGGGGGGTTTTCAGCAAAATACGACCAATTAATGGCTTCCTCCCATTGTGGATCAAATCTATCGAGCACCTTGCGCAAAGGATCTCCAAGGATGGGAATTCTTCTTAGTCGAACATGAATAGTGCGCTCAAATGTATATTCGGGGGCGTAGCCGGGCATGCGGCTGATGGCATCCTTAAATACTTCCGGTTTGCGCAATTCCTCCCGGGTGAGGGCACGTCCAAGGTGGTCTTTGTAGATAAGCCCTTGCTGGGGGTTTACCACGATCCATCGATCACCCCATTGCACTTCCGCCACAACGTGCATCGTGCCACCGGACTGATCGAGAAGGAGTAGACGGCGAACTTTGAGGCCAGCCGCATCCGCCAAGTTCATAAACGCATTGCTCGCCGTTCCACAAACCTTCAGCAAACGTGCATCCTGAACAATATTGACAGGGTCACGGTCGTGGATCGGCCCTTCAGATTCTGAGGTAAAGAGGTCGTTCCTTTGGGGCTCATGGTGAAACCATGCGATTAAAGCTTCCGTTTTTTCTTGTGGGGAGCCGGCAAGAGGAATGATGGCATCAGCAAAGCCTGTCATGTACCTGCGGGTGGAGAAATTCCACGCCAGCCCATAAAAAAACAGAGCAAGACCCGCCAGGATAAGTAGCCGACTGGCATACCGTATTGCGTTCATTAACCACCGCAATGTAATTGGCATGTGCTTTTCTCGATGCGAAAAGGAGGTGGGGGCTGGAATTACCACGAATTTCCATCGGGGATGATGCAGCGTATCATGGCTGATTTCGCAAATTACTGCTGCTGGAGTTCTTAGGGTCGCGGCCCCTTGGTCCCTTTACGAACGGGGTTTCCTCGCCGCGACGAATAGCAATTGAGACAAAGATGGGATTAGAAAAGTAAATGGGCGCCAAGCAAAAAGTGCCAGAATCTCTTTCCACCCAATGGGCTCAAACAAGTTCTTGGCAAATCGCCTCCTTTGCCGAAGGAGGAATAAGGCATCGTGCTGTTGCAGGTACGCAGTCTGTTCAACATCGAAGCCGCTCCACACAACCATCCGCTTAATTTCTTCCATGGTGTACTCGCGAAAGTGTCCGGTAAATGGAAACTCCGATTCAAAGAAGTGTTCGAGAGGTGAATGGACACTCTTTCGCCACAGCAGGCGGAAAACCGAACTAAGCCTTACGATGTTGGGGGTTGAAAGAAGCAGTAATCCGCCTGGTCGCAGTATACGGTAGAAGCTCCTCAAAGTCGGCTTCGCCGAAAAAGGCAAGTGCTCGATGACTTGCTTGAAAGTAACGACGTCAAACGACGCAGTCGCATAGGGCAATTCCCCACCCGTCAGGTCGAAACTCGTGTAGGGCACACCTTCTTTCTCAATCCAGTCTCCATAAATCCCAAATCGGGGGTGATCACATGCACAAGCGCCTATGCCCATGCTTTGTAATGTGAGTGGCAAGATCCCCAAGGTTGTCCCCACGTCGAGCACCTTATATTCAGTATTCGGGCGCCGCCTTCGGTCTTCCAAAATAGTCTCGGTATATAGCGTCAATTCCTTCAGGTCAAGAAATCGGCGACGGACATAATCCCTGTCCCGCTCGTCTTCTCCCGGGACCTCCCAAGCAATAATCCTTTCAAGTACTGCCGAAATCCGATCGGCAATCTCACCCTTTCTATTTCCTTTATTGCTCCACAGCATGGAGTTCGGTTGCACCTGCATTATGCTGTTTGTGACGTTCGTAATATTTCGGCGCATCAATGCCAAAGTTCGATATTTCTTTCAGCCTGAACAAATACTCGCAAATTGCTCGGTCAGGGTCAGGAAATCAGGAATGACTCTTCCTTAAGCATCTTGTCTTAATCCAAGGATAATCAATTCAAGCTCGAAATCGACTTTGCGCCGGGTGTGATGCACAGCGAGAGTTCTTCAATGGTGTTTTCGTAAGATTCTTGCATTCCCTGTACCAACCCATCCCAGGAGATCTCTTGCGCCACTTGGGGGCACGCTGCTTTAAGCCGTTGGTAGAGCGTGGAATTGTTGAGCAGGTCCTTTAGAGTCGCGGCAAGGGCCAGCGAATCGTAAGCAGTCACGAGTCCCGCCCGCTGGTCAATGAGTGGAGCGATTCCACATCGGTCTGAAACCACCGCGGGCGTACCGCAGGCAACCGATTCCGCAGCCGTATTGCCAAAGTTCTCGTATCTTGACGGAAGCGCAAATACGGTTGCATCTACGTAAGCTTCTTTCTGCATTTCCTCGTACAGGGGTCCGGGAAATAGAACTCGGTCGCTAACCCCCAAAGTTTTGGCTTTTTCGCGCAACAAATTTACGTATCCGCTTTCACCCTCTGGGCCAGCAATAACGAGCTTGACCGCGACGTTGCCGATTTGAGGCAAGGCTTCAATAAGGAGATCGGCGCCTTTGCGTGGAATCAACCGGCCCAGGAATAGAATCATCGGGTCGTGGTCAGCAATCCCCTGTCTCTTCCGAAAGGCGCCTAAGGGAGGAAGAATCTTGAAATCATTAAGGTCAATCCCATTGTATCGAAGTAGCACCTTCGCGGACGGAACGCCTTCAGCACTCAGGTCTTGTCTTTCCAAATCTGATGTTGCTATCCATCTGCTTGCCTGGGCCAAGTATTTTCTAGCCAACCTCTTCCAAAGTCTCTTAAGCAGAAATCCCCGGTCGATTGACCGGGTCATTCCGAGTGGCTCAATATAGTACGGCACCTTGAATTTACGGCAACAGAATCCCACCGCGGGTCCCAAGGTATCGTAAAGCCCATAAATGTGAACAATGTCAAACTCTCTGAGGCGGTGGCGGCAAAATCGAAAAATGCCTGGGTTTACCGTCAGATTTCGATAGTGGCACCAGGTCCGGAAATAGTTCACTTCCACGCCATCCAGATGGGTCCGCCAACCTTCGGAATCGGCTACCACGTGCGCGGATGCGATCTCATTCGGCCCAAAACCGAGATCCGCTGTCAGGACGACAACTTCATTTTCCCGCTCTCTCAATGCACGGGCAATTGATCGAACCTTAATAGCTGGTCCACCCCGCGCATTAAAGGGGTAATAGGCCTGAGTCACCTTAAGGATGCGCATCAACTGTCACTTTTGCGAAAACTATGGGGAAGCGATCCTTTCCTCTCGTCTACACGAGGGCTCCCGCCCAGACTTTGCACGGCAGCCAACACTTCGGCCACCTGAACCTGCTTGATGCAGAGGTTATCGAAGGGACATTCTTCGAGATAACAGGTATGGCACGGTACTTCTTTTTCCAACACGATATGTTGCGACCCATAGGGATGCCACTTACCCCGCATGTCGCGAACAGAGAATATTGAAATACATGGCGTCGAAACCGCAGCGGCCATATGCTGTACTCCCGAATCGTTGCAGACTACGAAGGCACATCGCCTCAGTGCTTCGCAGGATTCGAGCACGGAAAGCTTTCCCGCGAGATTCCTAACACCCGTGCTCACTCGCAAAGTGATCCTAGCACATGAAACTTTATCATTGGCTGCCCCAAGGAGGACCACGAAGAACCCTTGAGCCACTAGGGCCTCAGCAACCTCGGCATAACGATCGACTGGCCATTTGTTCGTGGAACGTTTGGCGCCAGGTGCAATGGCTACGATGGGAGTCCCAAGAGGCACTGTGCCTTTCAACTCCGCATCAACTGCGAAAGAGTGCTCTTCCGTCAGGGGCAAAGGAAATTGCGCTCGCCCAATCGATATCCCCAAGCTTTTCACCAATTGGAGCAATCGCTCGACCTCGCAGGCGAAAACACTGCCCTCGGACTGAGCTCGCGCCGCCCACAGTATGGTGGTGATCCTCCACCCTTCAGCCCAACGCACCCCTGACATCCTTGCCATGAGCATATTCCGAATCAGCACTCCAAGGGTTGCAAGATCGCTCGGAAATTCAATCCAAATATCAAATTCCCTCTGCCTAAGCTGTTTTGCCAGGACCAGCCGTTGCCGCCATGTTTGAATGTCCTCTTGGTGATACACCAACAAGTCCTCGATCCAGGTCGCACCGGCAAGAAGTTCGAAGGCTCCCGGCATTCCCTTCATGCCTGGGGAAGTAACCAGAGTTAGTCTCGCACTGGGGTAGGCCATCCGCACCGCGTGCATAGCCGGCAACGCGCAAAGGATGTCGCCAAGGTTTCCTACCCGATAGATGCAAATATGTTGAACTAACTTTGGCTTGGATCCTGGCCATAAGCACAAGCGGATCACTGCCAAATTGAAGTTGGCAAATCTGCGAAGGCTGTGGGCGATTTTGGCTTGGAGTTGGCCAATCACGAGTGGCGGCTTCGTAAGTGCGATCTTGTTGGTAGGCTCAATCCAAGGGCAAAAATCCCAGCTTTTTCGCCTGGCGGCGGAAACCCTTGGCCTCAGCGGGAAGACTCGGCATATGTGCTCATAATAATAACAGCGATTCAATCAGCCAAGTTGGCCACAACGAGCGTCTATACTACAACCCACGGAAGCTGATGGTACCGATTGGAATTGATCCCATTTAGGCATAACCGACGAGGACGGAATCATCTACGAGCGGTGGATTAATTCTTTGAACAGAAATTTATTCAAATTAGCCTATTTGCCATTGATTTGCGGAGGCGCTGGCTAGACAGTGTCGATTACTCCTTGGGAACGGCCAAGTGTTCATTAGCCTTGTGACCGATGACCTCTTGAAACAATTGATCTAACTGGGCCGCATTGTTGTCCCAAGTTAATTGTCGTGCCACCTTTACGGCCGCTCCTCCAATTTTCTCTCGTAAAGCATAGTCGCGGCAAAGCAGGCCGATAAGGGTAGCCAATCTATCGCTGTCACGCGGGTCCTCGAGAATGAACCCGTCTACGCCCTCAGTGATAATTTCACTGACCCCGGCCTTGCTACTCACAATGCTCGGAACACCACACGCCATTGCTTCCGCCGGAGGCATTCCAAAGGCATCTTCAAGTGAAGGGCCCACGTAGATATCTGTTGCGGCATAATAAAATTCGACGTCTGATCGCAAGGGCAGAAATTTCACCCGGCCCTCAAGGTGGAGCCGCACCAAGGTCGAGCGATAGGGCTCCACAATGTCTCGACCCACCACAAGGAGCCTCACGAAATCAATTTCCAGCTTGCCGATGGCTTCCAGGATGCACGGTAGCCCCTTGCTCTTCCAATCGTTTCCAACCAAAAGCAAGGACACATCCCCCTCCTGCAAATCCAGCGCCACTCGCGCGGGCGTCCTCAGCCTTCTTCGCACCTCCACACTGAATCGCTGCGTGTCGACCCCATGGAAGATTATGGGCAGGTCAGCTTCAAACCTGCCGTAACGCCTAAGGGCTTTCCCCACCCTCGCTGAAACCACAGTGAGGATGGGTGTTTTGCCCCCGTAGACGACGCGCTCTAAAGCAATCGCCAACTGGCAATAGATCCGACGGTGCAAAAGCCGCGGCCAAGATTTCACGGGGTTGGCGGCAAGTTTCAATCCCCTGCGCACCTGAGCGTAGTACTCCCCAAAAACGACGTGGACGGAAATTATGTCGGCATCAAAGCAATTGATCCCAGGCGAGTATATTAGACCAAATTCTAGGCCATCAAATCGCTGGCCCCACCAACGCGCGATACGATTGGCAATCAGCCACCAGCAATATGCGAAAAGGTGTGGCCCCGGAAGGGCAGGTATACGATGCCAGACAATTCGATTGAGGTCGAGATCCACAACCCGGTTGCTGTAAACGTGGACCTCGTACTGGAGTGCCAACCGCTCCACTTGCTCGGACACACACCGCTCCGTCCCATGTTGCTTGTCCAGAAATGGGGACACGACGGCAATGCGGATTTTACCGGGCGGGGGCAGAAGCCACCTGTAACTCGCCGGGATCCTGCTTTACCAAATCCGGCAGCCGGAACAAAATGCCCACCATTAACCAAAAGTATGCGTTGAGGACAAAGTTTTGGTACGCCATGAGGCCACCCCAGGTCATGGGGAAAAGCAGAAGGAAGGAAAACCATAAAATGGAGAGAGCAATCGGAAATGCCCATGTTCCTTTTAGCTTCAACGTGATCTTGAGAGCTGAGAACACCAGGCTTGAAGTCCATATCAGCCAGATAATCGGACCTAGGATTCCGAGCTCCATAATCAAGTTTCCATACCCATTCTCCACCCAGTTGCTGGCAGCAGGCACCGCCAAGATCCTTGCAACATATTGTGCCCCTAGGGAGCCAGTGCCAATGCCATACCCTGTGGTCCATTGAGGACTCGAGAGGGCCAACTCCAAATTCGCCATGGGATAATCCCAAGAGCGATCTCCAACCTGCGAGTGTTCGCTACCTGGGGTGAGGGTTTCCTGATAATAGGTGACGTGCCCGCCAATCGCATTTGGGAAAAACACCACCCCCAAACTAACCGCTAGGGCCACGAAGACAAAGCTTCGCCGTATTGCCTTGACCAGCCGGTAGCTTCCACTCTGGTTCGGAGGAGCGCCCCAAATCATGCCAGCCGAAAGCATTATGGCGCTGGCCATGGCATAGACAAATGCGCCGCGGCTACCGGACAAGATGGTGGCCAGTGCCACAAGGCTCACGGCCGAAAAGGCTATTTTTCGACCGCGCCCAGACCTCAGCAGGAGCTGCCCGACAGTGCCAAGCGCCAAGATGAGGGCTACCATCAGGTAGTTGGCAAACCGGCCATCACTCACAAAAACTCCAGGGGGACGTGTCACCATTAAGCCCCCTGATGTGAATCGCACGCCGTGCCCCAATTCATCAAGATCCGCCATGCCACGAGGATTAAGAAAATCAATGCCGATTATTGTTTGGAGAATCCCGACGATGGAAATAATCGAGGCCAAGAACATGTTTAACACAAGAAATCGGCGAAGGTCGTCTTCGCTGCGGAGCATCGCATAACCCACGAACATTAAAGGAACGTAATAGAAATAGAGCTTCATCCCTAAGATTCCGTAGAATAGGCTCGGCGAATAGGGATTAAATACTTCCACCAACCCCAAGAGTGCGAACACACCCAGCGCATATCTGAACGGCACTCGGAAAAGGCGGGATTCGCCTTTCGTCCTTTCCGCGAGGAGAGATAGATAGGTCACCCCCACGAGCACGTCCTTCGCAAAATAGACATACATACTATTGCCCATGTATTTTCGGATAAAATCCTCGAAGAGCAGCCAGACAAAGAATAAATTCACCCCGCTTCGCCAATCGTTTGCAATCCTCCCAGCAACGAAGAACGCCACAAATGCAGCACCGAGAAGGAGGGCAGTTTTGGGGCTACCGGCGGCGATCGAGTTGCTGAGTTCCCACAGGATATAAAGAGCGACGGCTAAGCCCGCCATTACTACCCACACTTTTCCACTTTGCGAAAGGTCCACTCTACGATCAATCATAGGAATTGCCTCTCCCTGCCTTTGGACCCTGACCTTTAGCCTCAAACCCAATTGCTCAATTAATGGATCGCACGTAAATACATTCTTGGAATTTGCGCCGATCCGACCGGAGGCTCCAGTATTTTTCTCGTTTTGAGTCCACCCCAATCCGCACCGTGGGATTCGGGTAGGACATGGCAGTATTTTCAAAACTGACCGAAGCAGCCGAACTGAAGAGGCAGATTCCGGGTGCGGTTGGGCTTCCAGCGCGAATCCCGAACTCCGACGAAGAGTAATTGTTTCACAACGACTGCCCTTAGCTTCAATCTCTGTTCCTAATTGCGCTTGATAACTCTCCCCGTGATAACATGACCATTTGGAGTAATGAAGTAGTGGTGGGATCGCACGATGTCCCTAAAGCAACCTCCCCGATTCTTGCATGAGTTGATGATAAACAGCGAGGTGATCGAATGCCATATGTTCCACACGAAAAAGGTCATGCGCTCGATTTCTAGCCTTTGTTCCCATCTCCACCACCAAGCCGGGGTCCTTAAGCGCTCGGCGCAAGCAAGACGCCAATCCATTGATGTCTCCGGGGGGGAAACACAAACCCGCATTACCTATCACCTCACGCATAGCGCCGACATCGGAAACCACAACTAACTTCCCCCGGGACATGCTTTCCGCTGCAACCATTCCAAATACTTCACCGGCGAGCGAAGGCACTACTACCACCGCCACCTCAGCCAAGTGTTCTTCTAATGATTCTGGGGGAAGGTAACCAAGGAACTGCACAGATTCCCGCAACCCCATGGTAACAGCCTGCTGCTGCAACACCTTGCGATCTGGCCCGTCACCGATCACCTTTAGCAGGAACGGGATACCTTCTGCGCTGAGCTGTTGTGCCGCCTCCAGCAGAGTCTGGACACCCTTTGTACTAACCAGTCGACCCAAGAATGCAAAAGTAGTTTGCAGTGAAGAAGGATGCGGAAGGCCAATACACATTTTTTCAGGAAGACCGTGGTATATGGTCTTAGATCGCGGCAGTTGGAGTTGCTTGCCCAGCCAGTTTGTAGGCATTATATTTGCGGTGATTCGCGTGCAGAGCCAGCGCCGCGGAAAGGTCAGCAACCACAACTTTAGACTATTTGGATGACCAACATTGGCATTGCATCGGAAACATTCCCGATGCCGCCCAGCCATAAAATGGCCGGGACACGGTTTCTGTGTCGGTTCGTGAAGTAGTTGCCCGTTCGGACAAATGGTATGGAACCCGTGATGCTCCACCACCGCGGGTTTGCATAGTAGGAATGCCGCCATAAGGGGAAGGAATACAGGACCAGCGAGATGGACGACATCCGTCACACGGATAAGATGCAGCAACTCTCGGAGCGAAGGCTGGCGCACTACCTTGAAAGGAAGTGACGCGTCATCAAACACCCCTCGTGGGGTGCGGGTTACAACCGTAACCCTCGCATCAGAGGTACCGTCCGCCCGCTTACCACCTGCCAATCCGGTTGCGAGGGACATCACTACGGTTTCTATGCCTCCAATATGTGGCGCAAATGCGTGGCTGTAAATCAGGATTCGCAGAACGGGACCATTTGTTTGATTATTATCCATTGACGTTATGCTCAGGCGTCATGGGAGCGCGCCCCCGAAACAATCACTGTGTGCGGGCAAATAACACATGGCATCAAGGTTCATACCTGATGCAGAATTTCCAGAAATCGGCTGGCCACGGCTTCCCAAGAGAAGTGTCTTTCATAAGCGCCACGGCTGCGTTCGTGTAAGTCCTGCCATAACTGTGGGTCGGTCAAGACTCTGATCGTTGCCTCCGCCAATTTCTCGCCATCGAGATAAGGTACACCCACGATACCAGCGTCCGCGAGGGGACCCGGGAGGATCGGATCTGTGTATGCCACTAGCGGTACCCCATTGGCAATACTGGCAATGGCAGAACCTCTAGAAGTAGTCATCGGGTAGCGCACGCAGAGCGAAACATCCGAGTCAGTGAGCACCTGCGAAACCTTCTGGGCAGGAAGAACGCCAAGGGCGCTAAATTCCACAGAGCTTCCCTTCAAGGCCTCCCGAAACTTCGATTCCGATTCTGCTGACCCGCGTCCCACCGTCACCAACCTAACTTGAGGTAAACACTCTGCAACCTTTCTCGCGGTGAGGCTAATCTCCCATACCTCTCTACTGATGTCCCCAACGTCGGTTACGGCAAATACGCTAATCGTTTTGGCAACACGTCCACTGCAATCCGCTATGCGTGACAAGCCGACTGCAGGAATGTTGGCGCCGACAGTAATGAATGAAGCTTTTGAGCACTCAGTAGGAAGCCAGGAGACCAGATGCAGAGGTACAGTGAGTATCGTAGCATCACTCAACCAGTAAGCCCAACGCATGACAATACGCTGGAAAAACCGTCGCACCCGATCTCTAAACCGCTTCCCGGCATACGGCTGGCAATCGTGAAATACCACCGCAGTGCGCGCTCGCCGGATCCTCAACGCACAGAGCACAATCCAAAACCGGCTGGGAAAGCCGTGGCGTGACCACATTAATGCGGTATATTGGACCAACGCCCAACCGCCCTTCAGATTGGCACTGCTCTTCCAAAGGTCCGAGAGTGCCCTGAGCCAGCCACGCTCAGTCCACGCAACTCGCATCAACCCAAAGTCGGAGCCAAGGTCTTTGAAAGCTTCTCCAAGTAACCGGCAATAGTCTTCCACGGCGTCCGTGGGAGAATCTCTTCTTCCAAGAACTGCAAGGATCAAAGTCCGTCCCGACTTCTGACAGAATTGGAGACATGGTCCAATACGTCCATTCTCTTGCCTAAGCTCTCAGCACTTCGCATATATATACGTTCATATACACTTTCGGCATTTGCTCAAAGCGACCCGAGAATCATATACTCACTTTTCGACAAGATAGCTGCCAATGACCAACGCATCCATCCCAGAACTGAAGAAAGTTCGGATGGCATCTGTGGGAGAGTTAACAATGGGCTCGCCCCGGAGGTTAAAGGAGGTGTTCATAATGACAGGCACACCTGTCCTCTCCCCAAAAGCCTTGATGACCCGCCAGTAAAGAGGATTTGTTTTTTCCTCCACAGTCTGCGGGCGGGCGCTACCGTCAACGTGGGTCACGGAGGGAATTACGCTGCGCTTATCGGCCTTAACCTGGCTGGTCAGAATCATGAAGGGCGAGTCCACTGCAGATTCCAAATATTCACTGGCAGACTCTGCCAGCAGGGAGGGCGCGAACGGACGCCACCACTCGCGGAATTTGACGGCGTTATTGACCTTGGCGTTCATCTCCGGATCGCGCGGGTCAGCGAGGATTGATCGATCGCCCAGCGCACGCGGACCAAATTCCATGCGCCCTTGAAACCAGCCCACCATCTTCCCTGCCGCTAACAGATCCGCGGTCGTCCCGGGCACGTCAACAAGCCGTGTCCAGCGCAACTTATACGTACGCAAAACCTTTTCGACTTCGTTGTCATCGAAAGAAGATCCCAAGTAAACCTGCCGCATTGCCTTCAGCGGCAAGCACTCGCCTCTTTGAAGATACGGTGCGAGTGCCGCACCCAGGGCCGCGCCATCATCCGAAGCAGCAGGTTGTATGAACAATTTATCCGTGAATCCCGCACTCAGGATTCTCCCGTTCGCCTTGGAATTCAGTGCCACGCCCCCGGCCATGCACAAATTGCGGCAACCTGTTCGATGCACAGCCATTTTCGCAAGGCCGAGCATGGCCTCTTCGCACACAGCTTGGACGGCAAAGGCAATGTCTTTGTAGCGGTCTTCAATCTCGCTCTCGGGGGATCGACTCGGGCCCAGGACCTTGGCAATCGCCGCCACTCGGCCTGCACCTCGGCCAATCAGGAGTGGGCCATCTACATTGTAGGTACCATGATCGAGGGTAATAAAATCCGTCAAATCGACGCCCGACTGACCATAGGGTGCCAATCCCATTACTTTCCATTCGTCGCTATAAGGCTGGAATCCTAGATACTCTGTAAACGCAGCATAGAAGAGGCCAAGGGAATTTGGCCAGGGAATGGTGAGAACATGCTCAAGGTTGCCGTTCCGGCCGTGCCATATCGAGGTGGCTTCCCAAGCCCCCCGGCCGTCTACCACCAAGACTGAAGCTTCATCGAACCCAGAATAGGCATATGCGCTGATCGCATGCGCTCGATGATGGTCCACAAATATTGTGAGCGCCTTTGTGGGACCGAATTGCTGGATGAAACGTCTCTCTCCCCCGCGCTGGTGTTGCATGCTCAGGAACCACCGCGTTGTGTTCAGCAAACTCATTGGGCTGATCGGGTGGCGACCACGTATAAAATCCCCGAGTTCGTGCCGGAAACTAGTCCAGGGCGTCGACCACCCAAAACAAAGGTAATCCAACTGGTCTGGACGCACTTTTGCAAAATCCAAACACGCCCGAATCGCTAGAGCCGGAAAACGCCCATCATGCTTGGCGCGACTCAGCCTTTCCTCCGCGACTGCATATATCACCTCCCCATCGCGAACGATGCACGCCGAAGACTCGTGCAATTGTGCGTAATTAATTCCCAGATTAATCATTCGGTTTAGACTTCCTCCTTGGGGCGTTGGCCTGACGAAACATCCACTCCAGTCCGTTCGTCAGCGCGATTGGGAGTAGAAACATCAACCCTGTATTTGTAACAAGCGATCGAGTTGTTCCCGAGGGGTCGTCGATTGCGCCTGGTAAATTTCTCGCCTTTCGCGCAACACGGCGAAGAAAAAGCAGGCATTCTTGCACAAAACCTCGACGCGGTCACGTACCCTTTGCCAGCGCATCAGCATGAGATCCCGCGCCAACCCAGCGAGAGACATTCCCCAGGTGGCGATAATGAACCTGCGAGGCAGGTGTTTGCTTGCCATGAGGATCTTTCCAGCGATGGTGCCGCGGAAGCGTATTCCTGAACCCTCGCTTGAGCGGGCCGACCAACCGACGCGATGCCAGCAAACCGCACCAGGTGCGAATACCGTTCTCCAACCGTGAACCCAGGCCCGCCAGCACAACTCCAAGTCCTCATAACCAATTGGGAGTCGCTCATCAAAGCCGCCCAATTCTTGGAACATCGATTTTCGCGCCAGCATATTGGCGGCCGACGACATTAAGGCTGTCGTCGGGTTGTCCTGCGTCAGTTGGCGCACATACAAACCCGGAAGTAATTCTTCATCGATCTCTCCCACGCGCGTCCTCGTCAGGCTCGTTGCCAGATGTACGGTCTTCCTGCCTTCCCAGTCGTATTGAAGCGCGTCCACGGAAAAAATTGATTGGTCGCGTACAACCTCGACCACCATCGATTCGACAAATTTTTCGTGGAAGCGCATGTCGTTATTCAGAAACAAGACGTATTCGCCGCGCGCGGCCTTCGCGCCTTCGTTCAGGGCCCCAGCGAGGCCTTTATTCCGATCCAATCCAAGCCAAGTCACACCAAAGCGGCCTGCGATCTCTGCCGAATTGTCCGTCGATGCGTTGTCGGCGACAATGATTTCCATGCGGCGGAAGGACTGGGTTAGTAGAGAAGGCAAGCAGACTTCGAGGTCTTTAGCCCCGTTCCAGTTTGCCACTATGGCTGAAACCAACGGCTTGGAGGTCATGATCCTTTCCCTGTCAATTCTGAAATGAAACTCAAGTGCTCTAATTCCCCGGAAGCGTTTGCACCGATGATGAACCCGCTGCGGCTCACGCACTTCTGCGTCGTCCCCGCAGGATAAACTGCACGCCAAAGAGCCCGGGGAAACGCTTGGCCATGGCAACATCTAACTTCTGTCCAGCACCGCCGATTAGGCGGCGTATCCCGGGCAAGGGGAAGAATCCCGTTGCGGTTCGAACATCAACTTCAAATCCGGCATCCCGCACCAATTCGAACGCTGTCTGCCAGTCAAAGAATCGGTAGTGGGTCCGATCCAGGATTCCAGAATCTACATAGCGGAACCTTCCCTTAAGAAACGCAATACGAGTCTTCAGTTCGAGAGCATTTGGTAGCGCCACGAGCAGAGCCCCGTCCTGTTTGATGTGGCTCCGTAGCGATTCCAGAACGTCCCAGGGCCGAGCCAGATGTTCTAAAACGTGGCTGCAAATAATGCAATCAAACATACCCAATTGCGCGAAGTCAAAAGTGTTCAGATCTTCAAACCAAACTTTATGCATTATTTCTTGGGCATACTGGACCTCCTCTTCGGAGTAGGTAATGCCCTCAAAGTGCGACCAGCCATGTTCGCGTTGAATTGCTGCAGCCAGAGCGCCAGTGCCGCACCCAACGTCAAGGAATCGAGTCGCTTCCTTTGGAATCAGGGCTAGAAGCGGACGGTTTTCTGCTGAATAGACGTATTTCTTGTGATATTTGACGGCAGAATCACTACTCATATTTGACTGAAATGTCGATCAGAAGCGGCAGACCCTCGTGAGCAAACTTACCCAACCCTGGAGATTACAGATGCCCAACTGGGTGGCAAATTTTTAACAATCTCAACATTCTGGAAAACGCAGCTTTCGCGGGCGCCGTGAACCATTGCCCACTCCGCCATACGGAGGATTCCTTCCTTCAGTGCCGTCGTTTGCCCCTTCCCGAAAACCCGCGCTGCCTTGGAGCCATCGGAAAAAGCCACTTTGACCTCATTTCGTGCTTCCAGATGCCTGACCCGGCACTCCAACCCCATGACGTCAGCCACAATCCGGGCCAACTCGTTTACGGTGTAAGAAACGTCAGCACCTAAGTTAAAAATCTGCCCTCGCGCTTCCGGGTATCGAACGGCGGCAGCAATAACGGGCGCCACATCACCGATATAAGTGAAGGCTCGCTGCTGGTTGCCATCACCGAAGATACTCATGGGCTCACCCTTCAGCAACTGATTCATCAAAATTCCAACCACGTTTCTATAGCGATCGGCAATGTTCTGCCTCTCGCCGTAAACATTGTGAGGGCGGAAGACCACAAATTCGAGACCGAACATCTCATGACTAACTCGGAGCTCCTGTTCGACTGCCAATTTTGCGATCCCGTAGGGATCCTCTGGGATGGGGGTCATATCCTCACGCATAGGTGGTTGTAGTGCGCCGTAGACTGCAATCGACGAAGTAAAAACAAAACACTTTACTCCATGGTTGACAGAAGCATTGATAAGATTTATTGAGCCAATTAAATTATTTTGATAATTGAATCTCTTGATAAAGTGGCTTAATCCTTCAGCCGCATATGCGGCAAGGTGATACACAAAATCAAAGGAATTATCTGAAAAGAGTTTGTCGACCAGCAATTGGTCCAAAATCGACCCTTGGACGAACGCCGCCTGTCGGGGGACGTTTTCCAAGTATCCGCCACTGAGATCGTCCAACACAACTACTTGATGGCCGTCTTCGACAAGGTTCGCGGCGACGTGTGAACCGATGAACCCCGCTCCACCAGTCACTAAAGAAACAGGCATTTGGGAACCCCCATCAACCGCAAGGTCAATTTAAACTTCTCGTCCTATATCCGGATTAGTACCTCTGACGCAGTTCTTCCGAAGCGGGCACATTTACCCGTAATGTCTTGGAGGCTATTTACGATGACGGCCGAAGGATAGACCCGCAGAGTTCTCTGCTATGAACGCGTTTCTCTTGATAGGTCCGGCGGCAGAATCGATACACACGGTCAATTGAGTTCGCGGCATTAACGGGGAAGTTGCCGGAGTCGTATCATGCTCTGCACCGGCTGCCATTATAAACGCTGAGGCGCCGATTACACAATCAGTGATCATTCTTGAAACTTTTGCAAGATCAGTGTTACGCGTCAGTCAAAGTCCGGGAAAGCAAAAAATCCTTTAATTTTATTTCAAAACGAGCCTTTTTGCGGCGCCTAAGCTGATTCCCCACTTTTCATATTCGTCTGAACGATGGGAGACGCTGACGTAGCCTCCCCAATGGCCTCTCGGACTTTGCTGAGCCCACGTGCCGCGTACCATTTGCGGAATCCGTAAAAGCGGCGTGGCGGTGTGACCAGTGCTAAGCCTAACACCAGCGACTTAAATAGTTTATACCCAAAGCCCACATTCGTATATGCCAAGGCAAATGCCGCACGCTCTACCTCGAAGGTTTGCCATGGCTTGCCGCCATCCATACTAAGCTTCATGCGTTTTACGTCCACCTGCAAATGCTCCATAATAACCTTAAGGATGTCGTCGGGCACGCCAAATTCCTCTAGGCCTTCCGGCAAAGTTCGGAGAAGCGCCTCAAGAACCTTTCGTTTACGCAGAAGTTTGACGGGGTCATCATCATTTATCATAAAAAGGTTGCTGTCGTGCAATCGATAGTGGAATAAAGGACGGCTCAAAATGACCACAGGAGCAATTGCAGGAGCTAGAGTGAACATATATTCGTCAGCTTCCACCACGAGATCCTCGGGAACAGGCAGAATCTTTCTAAGGACGTCTCTGCGGGCAGTAAATCTGCTTGTCCCGAGAAAGCAGCCCATTTGGCTAATGAGGCGGGCCATCGCCAATTCGTGGTAGTCTAGCCGGTAATCCCTATCGGGCACCACGATATTGATCGGCCTGGACGCAGAATCAACTTCATAGTATCCATGCCCGACAGCTCCGACCTCGGGGTTATTCGCAAAGGCGTCCAGCACGAGGCGTAGCTTGTCCTTAGCCCACCAATCGTCGCCGTCCAGGAACGCCACGATCTCGCCCTGGGTCTCGGGGATGCCAAAATTGAATGCGGAAGCTTGCCCACCATTCTCTTTGCGTAAGTAGCGGACCCGGGGAAGGAACTTACGTACGATGGCCGCGGTGCTATCCGTGGACCCATCATCGACAACAAGCACTTCCATTTCAGGGGGGGAAATTTCCTGCTCAAGCACGCTTACAATCGCTTGCTCAATGAACTGCTCGTGATTATAGGTATCAATGAGTATGCTGACGACAGGTCTGGACATAATCTAAACTAAAGGTCGAAGCAGGACCGGCAAGGCAGCAGCAAAGCCTAGTATCGGCGGCCGAAGATCTGTTTGTCGATAAGGATCAAGTTCGTTTTGAAACTGCGGAGTCAGAACCGGGCAAGTCATTGAGGACCGGAATCAAGCAATGGAAGGATCTGCCCTCAAATACTGATAGTGATGCCCTCGGTTAAGCAAGGGCTTTTCAAAGAATTTCCAGGATGACTGCGCCAGACCCCAGGTTAGAGCAAGTGCCAGAAGTGTGGTGAAGAAACCCGACCAACTCGTGAGACTCGGCTCACCCCCCCGAAGCGCCAGGTGGCAGAGTCCTAGAACTCCCAAGTGGACCAGATAAACGCAGTAGGATACTCGCCCCCACTCGCGCAGGAATTTCCATCTTGCAACCCTGGCAATTACTCCATTTTGTTCGAGCAGCGCGAGCATGATGAGGCACACGTACAAGGCTGCCATCCAGGAGTATTGGAAAGCTGCCTGCCAAGTACTGTGGGCAATATGACCGGGCAACCACTTCAGCATTACCACAGCACCGAGCACTAAAACCCCTAGGGTCTGTCGCAAGAGGACCGTGTGACGTTCCAGCCAGAACTTGGTGTCAGAGCGCCAAGCTAATGCTGCAAACATGCCCGCTGCAAGTGCGTCGGCCCGGCAAGGCATCATTACATAATAGAGTTCTTTTCCGGCAGGAGAAAAATTGTAAAGAATGGCCCTGAGGATTGGAGCGGCAACGATACACCCGATCAACATGTAGGTAAGGCGCTTTGGCGACAGATAACGCACCATCAGGGGCGCGACCAAATAGAATTGTTCCTCAACGGCCAGCGACCATGTGGCTGCTATCCATAAGAGGGCCGGATATGTCGTGAGAGTTGAGATGAAATTTTGGAGGAAAAGAACGTGGACGAGCAACATAGATGCAACCGCTGAGGATGGCACGTGATAGTTCAGCTTCCACGAGAGGAACAGTGCCCACGCGGGGAATAAGGCCAGCCAAGCAAAGTAAACCGGCAGGATTCTGTGAACCCGCCGTAAGTAGAATGTGCTGAAGTAATTTGAGGCATGCCGGGCGTCCAGCAGGATTCCGCCAATCAGAAAGCCAGACAAAACAAGAAACAGGTCAACTCCGCTCCAACCCAGGCGGAACACCTGCGCAAAATGGTAAAGAAGCCCAAACCCATTGTCGGTGGTACGAGCATTTGGGATGTAGTGGAGAGAAACGACCATAAGTATTGCAATGCCGCGAAGCCCGTCAAGTTCGGGCAAACGCCCAACATGGGAAGCAGAATTCCCACCGACACTTCGCGAGGAAACTTCAGGGTTAATTATGGTCGCCATATCTAAACACACCACAAGCCGAATCTCATCGGCAATGACACAAGACTCTCCACTCTCTGATAGTCACTGCAGCGCGGCGCAGAAATTGAAAGGCGTCGCTGGCGTGATCGCGGCATTGAATGAACGGACTAGCAAGAACGACTGGAATTCGCATAGTTACCGCAAACACGGAGATGAATTCACGCGTTTCTGCCCATGACAAGTAAATTCCGCCACCTCACCCCTTTGTTTCCTCGGAAATAACTTGTTGTTGAGGGAAAACCATCGTCTTAATGAAGAGGCGAAAGTCAAAATATACCATGGCAAATAAAGCTACCAGGTCCAACCATAGCAGGCGGTATTTCTTGCGGCGCACATCCTGCCGGAGTAGTCCGAGGACATTGGTTAGGTGGATGAGAACAGCACGACCTAGAACAGACTTGAATCTCATGCGATCATACTCAAACCAATTCCATCTCCAATAGGTGGCCATGACCGAGTGAACCGTGTCTCGCCGAACATGAGTAACCTTGGCGGCCGGTTCATAGAACGTGTTGTACCCCTTAGCTCGAATTCTTGCCGAGATGTCGACGTCCTCACCAGCCCTGCGAAAATTCTCTTTGTACCCTCCTATTTCTTCGACCACTTTCTTACGCAACATCAAGTTGCTACCATATACGAATCGGGGGTTCAGTAATCGTTCGGTTCCCCAGTCCTGCGGCATATGAGCCTGGCGCCAAAAGTCTGCCCCGGAGACCAGGACGCCCTCCCGCAATTTGCCCCCGGCCAGGGCGATGTTGGGATTGTCAAATGATTCCACCAATCTCTCAAGCCAGTCCTCGTCAGGAATGACATCGGCGCTGACTGAGGCAACCAGATCGTTTCGGGAATTGCGGACACCCGTGTTGCACGCGGCTGCGAGCCCTTTGTTGATTCCATGCCTGATGATACGGATGGGATAAAGGGCCGCAATTTCGGATGTACGGTCATTGCACCCATCATCGATGATCAGAATCTCGTCAGGAACGCAGGTTTGCCGAAGCACTCCCTCGATCACCAAACCGATCCATTGCTCCGCGTTGTAACAGGGAATATAGAGGGAAACTTTACCTACCATAAGCTGTTCGGAATTATTGATCGACAGTCAGACGCTTCACTGCAATTTACTCTTGCTTCGATCGGAAAGCATTCACAATCGATGACACTTAATCCCAATGCAGATGTGATGAGCCAAGTCACGATTCAATCCCTTAGCTTGGAGTATCGACAGGGGCTGGAGATCGCCCAAACCGTAAGGCTTGGCCGAGTAGCCTCCTGGAGCCACGAAGCAAGAGCCCGGCGATACCTTTCAGGACTATAAATGAACGTGAAGTCTTCAGCGCTTCCCGAGCTTGCGCCATGGCACCACTATAGTCCCCCCTCCGTAACATGGTGTTGGCGGTCCAGACGCCCTCTTGCGCGTTATGCCGGCGCGCTCGATCACTCAGCCGCTTTGCGGATTCTGGCGGCAGGCGCTGTTCCATCAGCGCTATCGCACGGCGCAAGTCTTCAATGTTGCGACCCGTGCGTACCAGGCGGGATGTATCAGACGCCTGATGGACCCGATAACATGCCAGAATTGCGGGCTCGTACCAAATGGGGTAACTGATGGCGATCCGCTTCCACATGTCCCAGTCGGCCGTATGGAAGAGGCGAGTATCAAACCCGCCAATCTCCTCATATACGCTCCGCCGCACGACAATAGAGGGTGTCTGTATAGCATTCTTTACCATGAGGTCTTCGACCCAAATCCTGTTAAGAACCTCCGCATGCTTCTTTTCCAGATTGGATATCCGATGCCAGTGGTCATCCTCATCCACAAATACATGACGGCAGAACGCTGCTCCCACATCCACCCGTCCGGTTGCTTCGCAGAGGTGCACATAGAATCCAGGAAGTACGACATCATCCCCATGGAGAATATGGACCCACAATCCGCGCGAACGTTCAATGCATATATTAAAAGTCCCGGTAGCGCCCAAATTCTTTGGATTCCTAAAATACGTCACGCGCCCCTTCCCTACTCTGTCCACAACTTCCTTCAGGTTCTCGCGCTGGGAACAATCGTCCACAACCTCAATTTCCATGGCCTCTTGTCCAGGATCCTGAATCAGAACGCTACTCAGCGTTTTTTCCAAGTATGCCCCGCCCTCGTATGCCGGGATCATCACCGACCACTTTGGCCGAATTCCCCCGGTCATTGTTGCGATAGTCGAAACCGACATACGCCACCTTTCCTATCCCACTGATAGGAGGGACCATCATGCAGAATGAATAAACGTCTTGAGGTTCGGATCATTCAACCTCCCGATTAAAAACGAGAGGGTCGCCGACTTCTATCCGTTCGACCTCCGACTCAGAAAAGAAGTCGGCCCAAATGTTCATAGCAGTTTTCAGGCGTTGCCAATATTCGCCAGTTAGAGGAAGCTTTTCAGCAAGCTCCTGGTAACACCCGCGTATAGATCCTTTGGTCAGTACGAGCGAGTCCACAGCCTGCCACAGGGTTTCATTAACTTCGTACGCTGACGACTCCTTGCGAAGGTTTGCCCATACACTCGAAGCTCGCTTGTGCTCAACTACCGGCTGGCCGGAGCGGATGGCGAAGCCCAGGTGGTCGCAGATCTTCTTCACAAAAATCCCGCACCATATGTCCCCAAACCGGTCATATGGCCAGTCTCTGCCCATAAGAAGGAAATACATCGCGGGCGCCACTGATGGCTTGAACGCAAGGTTCATTCCGCACATGGGGAAAAACGTGCCACGGGGAATCACCTGCTCCACCGGATCGAATGTTTGATTCAGCCGTGCATTCATGAGTTGAGTGACCGCATCGAGGTCGGGTATTCCACTCCATAGTCCATGGCTGATCAAGCATTCGGGATCCCGGTTCTGTAGGAGATACGGCATGCCACGTGGGAACGGGCCTCGACCTGTTGATACCCAGGCCGGTTGGGTGGCTTTTGAAGAAAGCTTTCTATAATGCTGGCCCACGAAATCGTCACCTTGGGGGTAGCAATCGTCATCCAGGGTGAGGATCATATCCACGCCTTCCTGATAGGCCTTCAGGTAACCATATGACCGAATGCAATCGGTGCGGCGGGGGATAATCCAGGAGTGGTGGCCCAGATCAGCATCGATATCTCGCCAACAAAGGTGCCTTATGTTTTTCCCAGCAATCTGAAATGTCCGTTCGGGATTGTCCTCGACAATAATCACGACATGTTCTGAGAAGTCATTTTCCCAGACTCTCAGAAAGTCGATGATGCTATTCTCTCGGATGGTGGGGACAACAATAGCAACTCTCATGGGCCTCCATTTTATTCTGATAAGGAAAACTGCGCACAAGAGCCCGCCGCCAAACGACTCACTCCAGCTCCAGGGATCACAACCACAATGAACCTTCCTTCCTTAATTCATCGTGCTGGCGGGCACCGAAATCGGCGCAGTGGTCTTCTCTTTCGCGACACAATCGAACATTTCGAAAACCCAATCGTCAGATGGAGCATCATGCTTAAGCACTTGGATTTCAACAAGCCGGGCCGTCCACAAAAGAGGCCAAAAAAGTGCGCGAGAAATGTACGGATGAGAGAGCCCCATTAAGAGAAGCTCTTCCGCAACACGAAGGCTGCCAGCCATGCATCTGTGAGAAGAAACCACATCAAATAACGGATCGACCAACATCTCAATCTCTCCCGGACTAAAGGGCGTTTCTTTTGGAGAGGGCCCTTGGGGAGGATTTCCTACTTGCCTTCCCGCAAGAATACGCCGGATGTTGAGTTCTTCCTCACTTTGCTTTCGGATTCCCCATCGTTGCCCCCTGTTCGGGACACTGGTCAGCCACCACAAAACGCGTTTCCACATCTCACTTGAATTTCGAGCTAAACTGCGTGGGTATTGAACGGGCTCCCATATGATCAAATGCCCTCGGGGAGTTAAACACCTGTGGATTTTGGCGAGAACTTTACGAATCTCAGTTGTCGCGAGGTGGTGTAAGAAAGCATGGGCGACAATCAGATGACATTTCCCAACTCGCTCCGATATTTCCTCAATGTTCCCAACTTCAAAGCGCACTCGCTTATCGACGCCGGACTCTTGGGCATACCTCCTGGCTCTTCCAATCTGTTCAGGCGAAAAGTCAATTCCCACCACATCGGAGGCACCTAACTTTGCGAGCATGATGCAAAGCCAGCCGGCACCACATCCCAATTCTGCGACGCGAGCACCGGTTGGGGCCATGGAGACAATGTCTTTGACATAACGTCCGCGCAAAAATCTTTGCACTGCTGGGGTTTGTACCCAGCAAAATCTCTCTTCGACATCCGCAAACTTCTGCCACCACTTAAATTCTGCTGCGTCAAGATCCGGATTTGAGTTGTAGAGACGTCCTGCCGACATTGGCCCCTTTCACTTCAGACCACTCATATGGATGATAGACATATCCAACATAATGACCCGACGGAATGCGGTTAGATACACTTTCCCCGTACCGGATCACCTCAAAGGGCAGAAACTCGTAGATGTGCTCGTACTCTTCCGAGTTCGAGAATATCGAAGCTCGAAAGGAATACCGGCCAGGAGTCAAAAGCATCGGATCTAAGAGGCATTCAAGAACCTGATATCCGGGCCGCAGGCTACCCGCCACTCCGCCATCGTGTGCGGTAGACCCCTGCACCTCTGCACCATCCGCGGCTATAAACGAAAATCCCAGCAAAACGCTCGGCATCGCTACGCTTGACCATACAGAAAATCTAACCCGTACAGCCTGACCAAAACAGACCTCGGAAATGTGTTCCCCGTAAAGGTTCAAAAGCTCTGCTCGCTCAAAACGGGCGGCCCCGCTTCCCCTTCTTTTCACGCCTGACGATAGAGATAGATCTGCCTGCCCAACTTCAGTAGACTGGGCACGCCCCATACGCAGGTAGGATTGAACACAGTCGCTAACGGCGCCCTCTTGCACCACCATTCCCTCTTTCATCAGCAGACCGCGGGTGCAAAGTTGTTTCACAGCTTGCATGTTGTGGCTGATGAAAAGCACTGTGCGGCCTGCACGGGCCACGTCCCCCATTTTGCCCAGGCACTTCTTCTGGAAGTTCACATCCCCAACGGCTAGAACTTCATCAATCAGGAGTATTTCTGGCTCCAGATGCGCAGCCACGGCAAATGCCAGGCGCATTTGCATGCCACTGCTGTAGTGCTTGACCGGCGTATCGATGAATTTCTCAACTTCGGCAAAGGATACGATCTCATCGAATTTGCGTAAGATCTCCGCTTTCCTCATGCCGAGAATGGCCCCGCTGAGGAACACGTTTTCGCGCCCCGTCAATTCCGGGTGAAACCCCGTACCAACTTCCAGAAGGCTGCCCATGCGACCGTGTATTTGGGCAAAGCCCTGAGTCGGCTTGGTTACACGGGCAAGAATCTTAAGCAGCGTTGTCTTCCCCGCCCCATTGCGGCCAATAATACCCATTACTTCGCCCTGACGGATTTCGAAGGAAACATCTTGCAGAGCCCAAATGTGGGATGGGTCGCCGTTGGGTGAAGAAGACTTCCGCGATCGCAATAAACGCAGCGGTGCGGAGGCTGCGCGCGCCAGGATGTCGCGCAAGGCAAGGTAACGTTCCCGGTGCCCGATGCGGTAACGCTTGCCAAGATTTTCAACTTGAATGGCGGGCTTAGACATTAAAAAAGCACAAGGTCAGGAGTCCGGAGTCCGAATGCGGAAACGCGAAACCGAAAATTTTCAACGGTACACTGTAAACTTTCGCCCGCAAATCACACCACATCGGCAATCGTTCCTTCCATTCGGTGAAAGAAAGCCAAGCCGCTCGCGATGAGGAGCACAACCACACCGGTTGAAACCGCCAGCATGATACTGGGGGGTTGCCCGTGTCCTGTAAGCGCCCAACGAAAACCTTCGATTACGCCAGCCATGGGATTTAGCCCGTATAGCCAGCGCCAGCGCTGGGGGACAAGGCTGCTAGGGTATGCAACCGGCGAGGCAAACAGCCAGAATTGCACCAGGAAAGGGATGACATAGCGCACGTCTCGGTAAATGGCATTCAAAGCCGAGAGCCAAAGGCCCACTCCCAAAGCGGTTAATACAGCCAGAAGAAGGAAGCCAGGAAAAAGCAAAATGGCAAAACCAGGCATAATGTGGAAATAGGCCATCATTCCGAGGAAGACCAGGAAGGAGATGCCAAAATCAAGAAGTCCCGAAACTACGGCAGAAAGGGGAAGCACTAGCCGGGGGAAATAGACTTTGGTGATGACATGTTGCTGCTCCACCACCACGGCAGTTGCGTTCAGAAGCGCCCCGGAAAAGTACATCCAGGGAAGAAGAGCGCTGTAATAAAAAATGGGGTAAGGCAGACCATGGGAGTCCATTTTCGCCAGCTTCCCGAAAAAAAGGCTGAAGACCACCATGGTCATAAAGGGCTGAATTACCGCCCAGGCAGCCCCGATAGCCGTCTGCTTGTAGCGAATCTTGATGTCTCGCCAGACAAAGAAATAGAGCAGTTCACGCGCTTCCCAAAGCTCCTTGAAGTCGATGTCCAGCCACCCCCGCGGCGGGGCGATGCGAAGGACAGGAAGTTCAATTTGAGCAGCATGCTCGGCGATTTCTTTCGTCAATTGGATTTGGGGGCTCCTTGCTGTTGCTGCCACTGCTTGATATCTTCCTGTTCGATGTGTTGCATCAGGGCATTGCGGTTTTCGAAATATGCCGTCAATTCCGAAGTGGCCCGCCGCGGGACTTCAGTAAATTGATTGCGCACCATCTGCTTCCACGATATCGGTCCGCGGGCAGGAACCATGTGCGTGCCCCATTGAAAGATGAAAGCCAGATTCCAAAGGATAAAAAGTGCAGTGACCGAACGGGCACACGCCATTGGGTGTCGCGTTCCATTCAGCCATTTCGGGATTTTGCTCAAGAAAACTGCGAAACCTATTATAAACAGCGGAGTAAGGCAAAGGAAGTAGCGGTTGCCAAAGGAAGACAGTCCGTCCCAAGTTGGATCACCGCCGATAAGGTAACAAAGCGTTACGAAAACCGTGATGAAATAAACCGCCATAGTGCGGTTACGGTTGAAAACGAGCATGAGCCCGGCCAACGCAAGAATCAAAATGGGTGTCCAGACGAGTAAGCCGTGGTCGGAGGAGAAAAGTGCACCCACAAAATGTGGAGCGTCCCACCGGAACTCGCCCGCCTCGGAATAGCCAAAATCCAGCGGATTGCCGTAGATCATCTTTCTCGTGATCAACGTGGGTAAGAAGGCCACTAGCGTTGCAAAGGAATATAGTAAATTGGCCCAGAAGATCCGAAGGAGCCTCCGCCAATCGGGTTCTGGTGGGGCACGGAATGCGCGCCAGTAAGCTTGCAGGGATTCGAGCAACGGCACGAGGAGCACGGCAATATTCGCATAGTGGATGTCCAGCACCAAACCGGAAATCAAGCCCAGAATAGCCCACTGCGAGAAGGTTCGCCCTTTTCGGGTGCGGTGCCAGTACCATAGGAATACGGCAACAACGAAGACTGAGTGAGCGTGCGACCAGGAAGGATTGAAGTACATATAAACGGGCAGAGCGCTCGCAAACCAGATGCCCAGAGTTGCCAGGAATGCCCATCGCTCTTCCGTGTAAAAGCAAGCGAGGCGGAAAGATATGAGCAGGCCAAGGAATCCGTAAAGCGCCGTGGTAAGTGCCATAGCGATGATATAGGGCCGGGAAAAACCGTTCGCCTTAACCTTCATTCCAACCTTCTGAAGGGTCAGCATGGTGCAGTGAACGGGCACGAGAACCGGCGCCCAGAGAAGCGCGGGCCCCACGGTCCAGTGGTTAGCGATCCGCCCCGTAACAGTGTACTGGAGCTGGTCAATAGTCCCATCCGCGTGAACCCGCCCCATAGTGAAACTTTCGTTTCCCGCCTGCCAATCATGTGTGAAATCCAGCTTGTGCTCCACCAGAAGCGAACGAATGTAGGCGTAATAGCCAACCCCGTCGCCTCGCACCCAGGGGTTGACAAGAGGCAACGTCAGCAGAAAAATCAACGCCAGGCGCCTGTAGTACATTGGAAGTGATTTGGATTGGTCTATAACCGTAAGATTGCCGGGCGGTGGAGCACCGTCGTGAATCTTGGCATTTAGTGCATTGGATGACATAGGTAAGGGGACACTCATCTGCGCGCGACACCCAATATACTTACGAAGAAGCTGGAGAGCACGATTTGGAACCCTAACGTTATTGCCGTGGCGGCTGGAATGACGATCCGAAGCGTATGTGAGAAGTCAAGGTTGCCAAAACTGCGCAGGCGCCAGGCATTAACCGCATAGACGGATCCACCCAGTCCCAAGGCTATAAAAAGAGCCCCAACCAGCAGCCCCGTCTCAAGTGTAAAGATGCTAAAAAATTGGTTGAGCAGAAGATCTTCGGGAAGAAGATGCTCTGTGACGGCAAAAGTCCTGGCAAACAAACCAAAGCAAACTGCCTGGAATCCAATCAGGATAGCCATTGCGGCGTAAAGGAAGGTGTGGGCATCAAAATTGATGCTCCCCACACTTCGCGGACCAGGCAACAACCACGCGCCCACTGCACTCCCCAGGAGAATCGAAAAAATTCCTGGATAAAAGAACAACCAACGCGGGCTGTATAAAAGCATGAATCGGAGGGTTCGCCAGCCGTCCCGCCACGTTCGCAAGTGAGGAGGGCGAGAACGCCCGTCAGGTGACAAAGTCGTTGGCACCTCAGCAACTCGCAGTCCCATCAAGGTCGATTTAACGATCATCTCTACTGCGAATTCCATGCCACTTGTTCTTAAGTCCATCCGAAGGATCGCATCCCGGGAGAATCCTCGAAGCCCGCAATAGATATCACCGGTTGGGCAATTAAACAGAAGCCGCCCAGCCCAGCTTAAGGCGGGATTCCCGAAATACCGATGCAACGGGGGCATGGCACTGTCGGCTATGCCTCCCTTAAAGCGATTCCCGAGCGCAAGGTCAAAACCCTGCCGGAGCTTTTCGAGGTAACGAGGAATATGCGAAAAATCATAGCTGGCATCAGCATCACCCATCACGACATACTTGCCGCGAGCCGCCATGATTCCGCCCATTAATGCATTCCCATATCCCTTCTTTTCCACATTGATAACTCGCGCACCCAAACGCTCCGCAATCCTCTGGGAGCCGTCCGTGCTGCCGTTGTCGGCAATGATGATTTCCCCCGCGATATCATGCTCACGGAATGCCTTCTGAGCCTTCTCAATGCAGATTTGAAGTGTTTCTGCCTCGTTAAGACAGGGCATTACAACCGATAATTCCAAACCGGTATCGGCAGATGGAATTGAAAGGTCCTGGGCGGTAGTCATTCTTGGTTTTCCGTTAACATGCAGAAACTGTTAAGGCCGCAGCAAGAGGAATGGGAAAATTTAGAAACAGGGGTTGAAATGATCATTGCGTTGCTCGCCGCAGGAAGTTGATTCCCGGGAGAAGCACGCCAGCGAGCGGAGCAAGGAACGGGGTTCCCAACCGCGTGTTCATCACAAACGGCATATGAAAGAAGGTTAGCAGCACAGCATAGAACAGAAGGGTTAAGGAGGCGGTTGGGTTCCTTTCCCTTAACAGGATCCATCCGCCCAATGCGCTCCCCAACATGACCCACCAGATCACCACGCCGAGCTTCCTCACCATGCCCCCGCGCCCCGGATACCACGTGAATTGATCGGTTTCCAGCCAAAGGTATCCGAACTTCCTGATGATGACGGGTATGGCCTTAATCCCGGCGCTCCGCCACATCCCGATCGCCACTTGCGTCGTGTCGGAATTCAGCGTGCCTTCATCCGGATAGGATAGGCGGGTGATGTTATTTGTTTCGATCTGCCCTTGCACCCAGCCTTCAGCACGGATCAGTTTATCTGAATCCCCCGGTAAAGCTCGACCCTCGGGCGTGATCAATCCCTGCACCATGTTGTAACCGGTTTGCGAGGAGAGCAGAACATGGCCATGAAACTCTTTCAGGTTGCGCGCCACCCAGGGAGCAATGGTAAGCCCCGCCGCCATGGTGGTTAAGGCTACCGCGCGGAGCCCCCGCGGCGTGCCGAGTGTCCAAAGAACCACTCCCACCGCAACTATTCCAAGCACGGCAAAATTGAACCGGATCAATGTCCCCAGTCCAACAAGCACCCCGAGAAAAGCCCAACCCGACAAGCTTGGCGAGTCCAACTGCTTCAACAGCAGACAGAGGAAGCCGGCGACGACGAGGGCGGCAAAGGACTCCGTCATGACCTCGCCGGTAAGATAAGCCAATGTTGGGGTCAGCAGCACCGCCGCCGCTGCCAAGAGTGCCGCTTGCTCACCCCAAAGCCTCTTTGCCGTTAAATAGCAGAGGTAGGCCGTCAGCAGGCCCGCCAGAAATTGCAGAATCCGGACCGCAACAGCGAAGTTATCTCCAAAACCCTTGATGAGTCCAGCCAAAATCAGGGGATAAAGTGGCGGCCTGATCGCGTCCGGCATCCCGCAATAGGAAAGCCCCATGCCACTGGCCACGTTGTGAGCCAACAGAACGTACGCAGGAGCGTCGCTACCCCCGCTCCAAGGGGCAGCGATGGCCTTCCCTGGCGCCAGAGCAAAGAATAACCTTGCTACAAACCCAAGGACGATGGCTGCCCAAACAATGTTGTGAAATCTGATAAACACTAAATAAGTAGCGACGTTATCCGGGCTAGTGGCGAATCAGGACAGCTATACTGAGCGACATAAGTCATTGTGCATCTGGTTGTAGCGGCGGTCTCCGACCGCCGCCGTCGATCGGAGATCGACGCTACAATTTATGTCGCCCTCTATAAAGGTCTCGATGGATGCGCCCACTTCACCGAACTGCATGGTCGCTCTCTCCATCAAATTTCCAAATCTGGAAATAGATGCCACTGGCAATCAGGCGCCAACCGTTCTTTTCCGGCCGGTCACCCAGGTATCGGCGAATTTCGCCCGGCCAGTCACACAAATAATTCACACGAATCTGCCGCAGGTAGGCGGGCATGGAGTGTTGGAATAGCAGCGCGTCGCCATTCACCTTTCCGTCCACGTTCACGACCCGGGGCCGGAAGAAGCCCAGAGTCCCTGACTGCCCTGCCGCCACCCAGGCGTCTTGGGGAACATACTTCTCCACCAGGGGCACCTGCTCAAGCAGATACGAGTGCGGAGCGCCCGCAAACAGCCGGTCAGCGCGCCACAGCATCGCCGTAACCACGAGCACCGGAAGCGCCAATCCCGTGATTCCTGCCGCGGCAATCCTGGGGTTCCATCGGAATACCATGGAGTAGAGTTGGATGCCAATCAACACTCCAATGATTGTCAGCGGCGCCAAATACCGGGTGTAAAAATATGCCGCCCCGGAGGTATAGGTGTACCAACAGGCAAGGATCGCCAGGGACAGGATCAACCACTGGGCAAATTGAAGTGTCCGTTTATTCGTCTCAGTGGCGAAAGTGCGCAAGGAGATTTCTCCATCGGTCCTGTGCCGATAACCATGATAAACCCAGCCCAGGCAAGCGATCATAATCAGCAGGCGAACCACCGACCCCCAGGGCAGGCCATACGGCCACTCGTGCCCGTTGAGGTAGAACCAGGGAAAGAGGTTGCGGTCCCAGGCTGACGCCATCGATTTAAGCTTGTGGGCTGATAACCCTAGCTGCGCTTCCGCCTTACCGCTGGTCGGCATGATGGAGTGAAACACCAGGAGATTGTAAAACCACCAGGGCGACGACACGAGGAAGGACAATCCCGCGAGCGTCAGGAACTTACCCATTCGCGTCTGCCAGGAAGGGATCGCGGCGTCAAACAGTTGGTGCAGGCAGATGATGATCACCAGAAATACCGCGTCAATTCTCGCCAGGACCAGAAGCCCCAGCAAAAAGCCAAAGAGGATTGTATCGCGCTTCCGTACCACTCCCCGTAATTGATAGAATCTCCAGGCGCCGGCGTAAACGGCCAGCAGGCAGCCGGTTTCCAAACCGTTGAAATGATCAATAAAAACGCTGGGTGCGCCAAGATATAAGGCCATGGCCGCCCACTTCAATTTTCGTGAATCCTCTGGGGAATCGGTGGCAAAGTCACTCCCAATTTCTGCAACCCAATAAGCTGCCAAGAGATAAAGGAGCCACGAGAGCCCGAAGACGAATCGAATTGCCAGGATCTTGTCCTGCCGCGCCAGGAGAAATGCCGGGACACAGAGAAAGGTGAACAGCGGCTGGAAGCCATTCGTCCATGTATTGCCTTGTATGACAATGCCCTGACCCTGGGCGATATGTTGGGCAACGGTGAAGACGTAGAAGCTATCCTCCAAAAGGGGCGTCTGGAGGACTTCCCGGCCCGGCCTGAAGGCCAACGACAACAGAAAAAGTGCCGCAAAAGCGGCGACAATCGCACCAATATGCCAAATGCGACCCTGGTTGAAACGTGATCGAGATTCCATAGACCCTCACTTATGCGCGAGCTAGTAGTGCGCGCGCCTGAAGGTCGGAAACTGTACACGCTATATAAACTAGAGTCAAGTATATTCGAGTATATAGAACTAGAGTATATGAAGCAAATGCCAAGGACACATACCGGGGATGCGGGGATTTACATCCGACGACGTGCGAGTCGTCTTCAAGGACCCGCTGCCCCAATCGGGGGGTATGGGAGCAGTTTGGGGGGCGAATCGTCGGCCTCCAGCAGCCAGACCCGGCGATCCTTGAAGTACCGGATCAACTCCTCATTGGCGGACGCTCCCATGTCCCGTGCCCAAACCACTTTGGCGTCATCGATGTCGGCCTCATTGAAAACCCATTCGTTGAGGCCATCGTGAGTTGGAGCGTACTGAACGACGACAAGCTGGCCTTCTCTGCCCCCCTGAAGGTGCGTGAGAATTTCGGCCCGACCAAAGTCCCGACTGGGAGCAGGAATCCCTAAGTAGCGCCCCAAACCGCTCGTGTGCAAGACCAAAATTGCCACCGCTAATACTGGCACCGCCCGCACCAGTTGACGGCCAATGGGTCGGCTGTGCCACTGCCACAACCACAAATGGCGTATGGCCATGACTATCAGGGCGTAAAAAGCTCCCGTCAAAGGCGCCGCATAGTGCGGATTAAAAAACACCGGCATCGCCGTGCCCAATAGCGGCACAATGCAAAGAACTAGCAACAGGCGTGCTTTGCCGGGTTTGGTCAAACCACTAAGGAACTTCCGAGGGTGGGCAAGCAGCAGTGCGGCCACGGGCATTAGCAATAGTGGGCCCAAGAAAAAAGTCGCAAGGCGTAATGTTGCATTACCGATTGATTTGAATGGGTGTTCACGAGCTGTGTTATAGCCGTCCAAGGTCCATCCAAGGTAAAAGTCTTTTATAACTTGGTGATGATATTCTGGGATGGGTCTCATCGATTGCCAAGGGAAATAGGGCACGGGGTCGTAAGTCTGCACATTCACCAGATAAGGGATGCGAATTGGGTTACCTGTGACGCGCCAGAAGTAGTAGCCCATTGCGCAGATCGTTGGAACCAGAACGAGGAGCAAGGGCGCCACAATTCGCTTGAGGATCACCACTATTGGAGGCCGTTTTTTACCCAGCAGCCACACTGCTCCCACAATGGTCACGGACAAGCCAAGGAAGAACCCTTCGTAGGGTCGGCTGTTCGCCAGGATGGCCAGGCCGAGACCCAGCAGAATTGAGGGACCGACGCGTGGGCTCCGCCGTAGCCGCGGCAATGCCCCCAACACCAAGGCCCCACCGGTGGCCGCCACGGCTCCTCCCCAATAGCTGTTATCCCAATAGCTGAAGTAGCTGGTGCCCCAGTAGCCGAATAATGCCAAGCGGAACACCGCAAGCAGCCCACCAAAGAAGGCCCAACCCGCTGGCAGCCATCCCTGCAGCATCCAGCAGAGAGTGGCGCACATCACCCCAACACTGAACCAAACCCCCCAAAACGGATGCCCCGCTACTACCTGGCCTGCTGCCAGCACCAAACCTTGGGCCGGGTAGAATATTGACATATAGGTGGGTTTCTGAAGGGCATAGAAAGTATCGAAGTGGACCCACATGGGGTGTGTGGGATTGGTCAGCCGCCCGTGAGCGAACGTGTCGCCGGCGAGCAAATAGCTGAACTCGTCATGGACCCTGGGCTGAGGAATTGGCTCAACGGGGAGAAGTGCAGCGCGCGCCGCAAGCGCCAGAAATCCCACAACTAGAATCGCAAGACCCCGACTTCGCGCATGATTACCACACCCCTTTTCAACCCGGCGGAACCAATTTGCTCCAGCACTTGGGAACACCCATGCAGCCGCAGCACCGACAATGACTAAAAAGGCCTCGATAACCACAACCAAATGTGCATCAATCATATTATTGTGCAGAGGCGTTCCCAGCATTTGCAACACCGAATTGGAACTCACAACCAAGCCACTTCCTGCGGGTTCACCCGCCGGAAGTGATATTTAATCCAGATCTCCCTAAGACCCCAGCATGAGACTTTAGTTTTATTCAAATTGGGCTTGAATTCCTCGCAAGTGGCATAGAGCGCCAGGCTGAGTGGAACAGTGGGATCGCAAATAGCAAGAAGATGTGTTTGGGCGGTTCTTAACCTTTATTCCGCTCGCTGAACCCGCCCCTTGAAATACACCAACTCCCACAGCGTGAGACCCCATAGATGCAGTTGAAATGGTTCCAAGGCAACTTGCTGGAAGTTCTCTTGAAATACCTGGACCCACTCATTTTGCGCGCGCGGGTATTTCCCGCGATCCGCTCGGGCCAGGAAGCGCGGGATCGATGCGTGGGGAGGAAGCACCAGTTCCACGATGTGGATATGTCCGTCTTCGGTGAGCAGTCGCGCCAGATTCGTAAGAATCCGCCGCGTCGTGGGCAGGTCAATGTGATGGAGGAAAGTGTTCACCAAGATGAAGTCGAATCGATCACTGGGCTCGGCTACAAATTCCGCCGCGTCGGCGGAAATAAAGCGATCCCCGTACCACCGCTTGGCACTTTCAATGTATCGCTTATTCAGATCGATTCCGAGATAATCCACGTTCTGGAAGTGACCTGCGTTGGTCCCCGGCCCGCAGCCCACATCGAGCACGCGCCTGACCCGTTTTAAATCATTGTGGGCAATGATGGGCGCGAACTTCTTTTCCGCTTGGGGCGCCATCCAGACCCGATACACCAGAGGCCAGCTCATCACGGTTTCGAGCGATATCATGAGGCTCCCTCTTGCGTCAATCCGCTTAACTCGCCGGTTTCGGCAGCGCCTGTTTGGCTCGCCGTAGGCGAGGGGGTGTAGTTGGTAATTTTATCGACCACGTAAATCGGACGGGCCTTCAGTTCCTCGTAGACCCTTCCCAAGTACTCCCCGATGATCCCCAAGAAGAACAGCAAGACCCCGGCAAGGAAGACGATCAGCAGCACCAATGAGGTGAACCCCTGGGGCGAATGGTGAAGCAGGAACTTTGCATATAACGCATAAATAATGTAGAGCGCGGAAAGGCCCATGGCAATTGCCCCTACTAGGGTCGCGGCGCGCAGCGGGACGGTGGAGAAAGCGAAAATCCCGTCTGAAGCCAGCTTCAGCAGCCCCCAAAAACCATATTTGCTCTTCCCAGAGTGCCGCTCCGCCCGCTCGATGGGAACGCTAATCTGCCTGAATCCAACCCAGCTTCGCAGGCCGCGCAGGTAGCGTTGGCGTTCTGGCATGCGGCGAAGTTGATCCACGACGCGCCGGGACATCAGGCCAAAATCCCCAGCATCAAGGGGAAGGCTGATATTGGAGAGCCTGGCCTGGAGACGATAGAACAGGTAGTAACAAAGGCGCAAAACCCAGCCTTCCTTCCGGCGCGAGCGCGTGGCATAAACCACATCGTAGCCTTCTTCGAATTTTGCCATAAAGGTGGGGATAGCCTCGGGAGCGTCCTGCAGGTCTCCATCCATCAAAACCAAGGCGTCGCCGGTGGCGTAATCCAGGGCTGCGCTTAGAGCCGCTTGGTGGCCAAAATTGCGTGACAACGAGACAACCGAGAGCCGCGGATCCTGGCGGGCCGCTTCGTCCAGAAGTTTCGGCGTGCGGTCCCAGCTTCCATCATCGATGATCAGTATCTGGTGCGGCCCCCCAACAACACCGCCCAACACACTTCCAATCCGTCCCAGGAGTTCTTGTACACACTGCTCCTCGTTATGGACCGGCACAGCGACTGAGAGACGGAACCTGTGGTTCATGCTTTTGACCACACTCTGGATCGATAAGATTCTGAAAGGATGAGCCGCAACCTCCACAGGAAGTCCCGGGCGGGATGGACGGGAGGGCGAAAAGTCTCACTTGAAGCATTACTGAAAAGAGAGTATTACACGCCGCGATGCGGTAGTGAAACCGCAGAGCTAGATTTAGAAATTTCGGGTTCGGGGGAGCCAGATGCAAATCCCAGACTGTCGACTGGTAATTGGGGATTCTTGCTGTTTTCCAATATATCTGTGCCTCTTGAGGCGACTGGGGAGAAAAGCTGAGGGGGGACTGGTCGATTCCGTTCACGCTCTAACTTCCTGCGGTGAAGTAGCGCAAACAAGCGCTCCTCGAATACCGTGTCTGATCGGCCAGCGCGGTAATTCCGGATCGCCCGGCGAATACGCGCGGGACGGAGCAGGTAGGCAAGGCCATAGAACGCGGACATACCAATCAGGCGGTACACTGCAATCTCGACCTCGCCGACGTTTTCGCAATAGTTCGAGGATTGCTTGAGGTCCATAAAGGTCATCAGCGAAGTGAAGTAATCGCGATCCATTTTCGGGATGGCTCCCGTGCCTAGTAAATATTCGTAAAGTTCCGATCCGGGGTAGGGCGAATAGGCGAAAAGTCCGACGTCATCGACACCCAAAATAGCGGCCTTAATCGCCAGCCACAAGGTTTGCAGCATATCCCAGCGCGTTTCGCGAGGGAAGCCAATAATCAGATTACACTTAACAAAGATACCCTCGCGTTTGGCGTAGCGAATAGACTCAAACAACCGGGGCAGCTTAACCTTTTTCTTAATTTCCTTCAGGGTGCGCACCGACCCGCTTTCGGGGGCATAGGTGACGTTGAGGCAACCGGCTGACGCCATCGCAGCTAGCACTTCCGCATCCATAACTTCGGACCGCGTTCCGCTGGGCAATTGCCAGGAAAGTTTGAGTCCACGCCGCTTGATCTCTGCGCAGAAACTGAGAATCCAATCCTTCTTGACAACGGCCGTGAGATCGAAAAAGTCAATGTTCTCGGCACGATAATGTTTCATGTAGTGCTCGATCTCATCCACAACGTCGGGAATGGCGCGCATCACGTAACGAGTTGTCCACATGAAGGGACTGGAGCAAAACGTACACTGATACGGGCATCCCCGCGTAGCGACCAGCGGCATGCTGCGCCCGCGCTCGACGCCATGACCTTCGCCCACCCGAAAGTACGGTTCAAGATCGAAGAGGTGCCAGGCTGGCCAGGGTAATTGGTCTACGTCGCGAATGCGATCTCGCCTAACATTTGACTTCAAGTTGCCGTCAGAGCCCAAATACTGAATTCCTCCGACATCCTCCAATTTGCGTTTACCGTCGAGCCACTCTGCCCATTCGACGACGGTTTCTTCTCCTTCACCCAGCGCCACTTGGGTGACGGCAGGACATGAACGTAGGACATATTCTCCTGCCGCTGTGGGGTGTTCACCACCGGCAAGAATAGGCACGCTGGGGAATTTGGCGCGAATGGCATTAATCATGTCTTCGATGTGCGGCCAGTCCTGGGAGAACATCACGGAGACGCCGATTCCATCGGGCCGTTCGGTGATTCGGTCTAGAATATTGGGTGTGGAAAGTCCGCGATATCGCACGTGCGGATCATAAGATACATCGATATGATCGATATCCTCGCCTAGCGCGTCCAAGTTAGTGACCGAATGTCCATGTCTTAGCAAGTTCGCGGCCAAGTACGCATTCGCAAGCGGCATCGTCACCGGAGCGCTGTAGGTAGAAGCCGAAAACACAGATGGTGGTCTAAGCAGCAGTATTCGACTCATAGGACATTTTGTACCATAAATTCTTGTTGATTGCAAAAGCTCAATACCAACTAACTTTACAGCACAGGCATCGAGGAGCCCGTACTTTGTAACGAACGGCAGAAACCAAATCAACCGTTTGCATGCAATTCTAATTTTCAATTCTGCAGAACTGCATGCGGGGCTCAGACTTCGACGGGTCGAACCAATTCCCTTCGTGACTCGACATAATTTGCCACTTTGTCGATGATAATGCTGAGTGGTGTCGAAAGCCGGAAGCCGGTAAGTTGCAAGAGCTTCTCCACGGAGGGAACCCGGCGGGCCATGTCCTCAAAGCCCGGCTCATAGGCCTGGTCGTACGGGATGAATTCAATCGGCGAGGCACTTTCCGTTCTTTCCTTCACCAGCGCCGCCAGACCATCAATGCTGATCTCTTCGTCGTTACCGATGTTGACGACTTCGCCCACGGCGCGGTCCGTCGCCATCAGCTTCAGGATAGCTTCAACCGCATCGCCCACGTAACCAAAGCACCGGCTCTGCTTGCCCGTTCCATAAACTGTCAAGGGCTGGCCCTCCAGGGCCTGGGACACGAACGTGGGCAGCACCATGCCATACCGGCCGCTCTGCCGGGGGCCGACGGTGTTGAACAACCTGCCAATCACCACGGGCAGCCGCTTTTCCTTCCAGTAAGCCAGCGCCAGGAACTCATCCAATGCCTTGGAAGTGGCATAAGACCACCGCGACTTCACCGTGGGGCCCAGCGTCACGTCGTCCCCTTCGGTAAAGGGAACCTTGGTGTTTTTGCCGTAAACCTCGGAGGTGGAGGCTAGGAAAACCAGCTTCTTCTTTTTGGCCGCTGCCTCCAAGACCAGTTCCGTCCCTTTGACGTTGGTTTCAATGGTTCGGACGGGGCTTTCAATGATGCGACGTACCCCCACCGCAGCCGCCAGGTGGTAGACCACGTCAGACTCATCCACCACCTCGGCCAGGAGGTGGCGATTCATGACGCTGTCAAAGAAGCACTTTAAGGCGCCATTGGAGCGTAAATGGCTGAGGTTATCAACCGACCCGGTACTGAGATCGTCCAGGATGATCACCCGGTCTCCGCGTAAAAGCAGGGCTTCCGCCAGGTGCGACCCGATAAATCCCGCGCCACCTGTTATCAAGGACACCATAAGACTGCCCTCCTTGTGAAGAAAAGCCGGGGAACCATATTATTAAGACCCCCTCACCCGTCCCGATGCATCGGTACACCTTTTCCCCCAAATGGGCGAGGGCGTAACTTCAATCCAACTCTCCCCTCGCCCCCTTTGGGGGAGAGGGGCGGGGGTGAGGGGGTCTTTGTCACTATATTTCGCAACAATCAATAAATACGCCCACGCACTGACCTGCCACGGCTATTCCGCCGCATGCTCGTTCTCCGCATAGTACGACTTGGTGGTGTACGTATAGTAGCCGTGGTAGTAGCGATAGCCGTAGTAACCATCGCGGCGGACATCCACCTTGTTGAGGACCGTTCCAAGAATCCTGCCCCCCGCATGTTCAATGACGCGGCAGGCGCGGCTGAGGGCGGCGCGGGTGGTCATTTCGCATTCCACCACCATGATGACCCCATCCACAATGCTGGAGAGAATGGTGGGGTCTGTGATGGGCAATACCGGGGGAGAGTCGAGGATAATGTGATCAAAATCCTTGCGCAAATCCTTGAGCAGGCTTTCCATTTTCAGTGAGCACAGCAGTTCCGCCGGATTGGGCGGGATCGGGCCGCTGGACAGGATGGAGAGGGTCTCCACGGGTTCCATTTTATACAACAGATCCTCGCCGTAGTCGTACGCCCCGGTAAGGACTCCGGAAAGTCCCTTCGTAAGCGACAACTTCAAGGCCTTCGCGATGCCAGGGCGGCGCATGTCCGCATCGATCAGAAGCACGCGCTCACCCTTTTGGGCCATGGTGGAGGCCAGATTCAGCGCCGTCACCGTCTTTCCTTCACCGGGCTGGGAACTCGTCACCAGGATCACTTGCGGTGGCCGATCCGCCGTGGAGAGCAACACCGAGGTGCGGAGCGCGCGATACGCCTCCGATACTGGTGCTCCAGGTTTCTTGACAACAGATAGGGCCGGGGGCACTCTAATGTCCTTATTTCCGCCGGGCAAAATACTGGAATCTTCCGGCGACTGATGGCCGAGCACGGCATTGGCATGGGCGATGGGCACAATCGCCAGGGTGGGAAGACTGGTGAGCTTCTCAATCTCCTGGGCGCTCTTGATGGAATTGTCAAGAGCTTCCCGGGTCAGAGCCAGGGCAACTCCCAAGCCCAAACCTGCTGCCAGGGCAAATACGATGTTCTTCATCTTATCCGGCCGGATGGGGGTGGTGTTGGGAACGCCACGGTCAATCACATGAATGTTGGTGGCCCGCAAGCCGGCGGAGACGTTTGCATCCTTCAAGTGGGTGAGCAGACTATCGTAAAGAGCTTGATTGGATTCGAATTCCCGCTTCAATAAATTATACTCAATCAGTAACTGGTTCACTTTTTCGACTTCAGCGTTTTGGGTTGCCACCGCCTCGGTAAGAGCCTTCTCACGCTGGACTGCTTCCTGGTATTCACTCCCGATGTTCTCCACCGCCCGCTTACGCTCCTTCAGAATCAACATATCCAGATCTTTCAATTGGTCCTGGACTGCCAAGGCTTTAGGGTAGGTTGGCCCATAATGCGCAGCCATATCCGAATACTGTTCCTTCAATTCAACTTCTTTGGCTTCCAAACCGTTGAGGAGAGTGTTAGTTTGGATGAAGCCCACCTGCGCTTCGTTCTCGGACACCATCTTGTAAACAGATTCCTTCGAGACGCGTTCGGTTTGCGCCATGCTGAGGTTGTGGTTTAGCTCTTCCAGCCGGGCTTCCGCCACGGTCTGCTTATCGCCGACACTCACAATGTCGTTCTGGCGCTCGTAATCCACCATCGCCTGCTCGGATTTTTCCACCTTGACTTTCAATTCGTCCAGCCGCTGCTCCATCCAACCCGTGGCTTGGCGTGAAGCGTCATACTTGGTGCGAAAGTTGTATTCAATATAGTTGTCGACGAGAGCATTGACGACATCAGCCGCCTGTTGGGGGTCAGGGCTCTCATACTTCACCAGGATCATGCGGGTTTCTTTCACCAGCTCCACATGAAGGCTGCCTTGGAATGCCCGGACCGCGGGAATATACATGGCGTTGGGAGTTCCAACCACCGGGTCGCCGGGATTATGCGATCGATTCAGTCCCAATTTCTGGATCGTGTCCCATGCCAGTTCGTCGCCCTGTATGATGCTGACCTGCGTGGCCAGAGAGGACTCCTCGTCCGGCGCCCCCTTGAAGAGGTCGTTTAAGGATTCGAGGAGCGGGGTTTCAGACTCCACGTCTACTCGGCATGTGGCTTGGTACACCGGCTTCATCTTAAAGGAATAGAATGCCACAAGGACCGTGAGCACAACTGCGACGGCCAGGATAAGCCACTGATGCTTCACCAAAAGGTCCCAAAGCGTGCGAAATTGGCCGAAGGCGTCTATTTCATTGATTTCGATGTTCTTAGCCAATGGCCCACGCCGGTCGCGCGGATCTCCGGGGACCAGCGATGGATGGTTTATTGGAGTGATCTGGTTGTCTTCAGACATTTTATTACCTTCCTTCAAAATCCTTGGGGTACCCCTGGAGTGTATCAATCAACGGGTTATGCCGACTTTCTTCGGCATCCACCTACTTATTTGCCGTCGCCCGTAAGCCATTCTCTTGCCAGTGGATAAGAAATACGATGATGGAATTCTTGACGTTGGAGTTAGCTCCAATCAAGAAATGTAGGGGGTTGGAAAGGACACCCGCAGAAACTGAGCATCATCGCCTGCAAGAATCCCGCAAGCCTCCATTCAAGCTTCCATTAACGTAAGGCAGTTGGACTGGCGACCAAACTTCACTAGTGGGTGATAATGGCATATGCCCCCGCCTCACCAACGATCATTGCCGGAGCTGACTCAATCGTATGAAGTGCCTTCTTGCCGTTGCTACCTGGGACAAAGAGGATGTCGTCAGCCTGTAACACGGGATCCGGGGTCTTTCCAGTCAAGATGCCCTGCAAATCAAGTTTGATCTCCGCGCGCCCCATGGGTGCTTTGGGATCCTTGCGAATGATCATGGCCTTGTTCTTTTTTGCCACGCTGGTCAAATCGCCCGCAAGGGCCACAGCCCGCAGGACGGTTAATTCATCACGCCCCTTCTTAAGCGTGTAGCCCCCAGGGGATTTCACCTCTCCAAGCACGTAATAAACTCCAGTTCGTTCAATGGTGACACGGTCACCCGGCCATACGGCAATTGACGAAGCTGGATCGGTCAAATCCATGACTCGTTTCAACTCAACGATCATCATTGGTGTTGCTGACTCACCTTCTGCAGCAAGAGCCCGAAGCGCGAATTGTCCGCGGGTAATCGTAACGTTGGTCCCGGCATCATCATTTAACCCGCCGCATTGAGTAATAACGTCTACCAATCTGACTCGCCCGGACGCAGGGAGAATCAGTGGATTCTTCACCGCCCCTTCCACCGCAACCGAGCTGGAGGGTGACTGCTTGACAGAAACCGCGATCTCGGGGCGCTGCAGGCGGCCGGATTGGCGGAAAGCTTCCTCGACCACGCGAGCAACCTGGTCAGGCGTCAATCCAGCCGCCTGGACGGGCTTGGCCAACAAGGGCATGGTGATGAATCCGGACGGGCTTACCGTATAAGCGCGGGAAAGCTCCGGCACATCGTAAACATCGATATCTAGTATGTCATTGGGGTTGACTAAATATACTTCCGTAGGGGGGGCGGGAGCGGTTCCGGCCGGTGTGACTGGCACCACGGAAGTGGCGGGTGCCGGTTGGGCCTTCTGCGCGGGGTCTTGAGCCTTCACAACGGCAACCTGACCGAAGATAACGTAACCAAGTGCCAAAAGAAGTAGGATGCTGGCGATCTGACGTCGCTTCCCCCACCCCGCTACATTCGAATTATGAAAGTTTCTGTCGCTCATGATGCAACTCCTCTTCGCGGGCCGCCAGCGCCTCGGTCAAAAGACGGGTTTACAGCTTTTGATAACCAGGCATACCGATAATCCCGTTGGGCACACCTTATCTGAAACCGATTGAACCAACGCATATTAAGATGATATAAAGTGGAACCGAATCCCGGCTCTACACTGCCGCTCCGATTGGGATGCCATTTATAAAAGACTAGCATTTCCACACGCCTAAAGAACAGCGACATGACATCATTTGTCCCAACCAGCCAAAATTGAAAAGCCGCGTTCATGGGGGGGCAGGAATGAACTCAATTAAGGCGGAGGTTGCGGACAGATCTTAATTCGGTCCTAGTCAATAGCAGAAAATCTCGAGGCGGGAGGAAGGATGAGAATTCGAGCTCTCCTCAGGTCCTAGCAGCCTTCCTCCCTATGAGTTCGGTCTGCCCAAAGTGCGTGCGAGTGGGGGATGGCCCGGCTTTCTCAACATGTTGAAAGCCAAAAAGGTTTATGAAGCTCCGCCCTATGACTTACTTGGTCCGCCATAAGTAAGCCAATGCGCCTGAATACTCACCACGTGCAGCATGCTCGCCGATCGGGAACAGGACTATACAGGACGATTCCTTCCTCTTGCCCAATCATAAAACTAGTCTACGAACCTTCCATCCTTGCAAGCTTATAATTGTTTCGATCAAAGCAATTTGTTAGGTTTCCGGCATCTTGACCACATCAGTCAAAACGCTACCCCTCTGGATCCAATTTTTTCGCCTGTATGCCTCAAGACAATTGTGAACGAATTCCATTTTGAGGTCAAGGAAAAGGAAGAATGGAAGAGAGAAGCTACTGCTTGACGTTGGCCATAAAACGAGAGAACGGATAGGTTTTAAGACATTTGTGCAAATTGATTTCCGCTCCACCTTAACACCCCGTTGGCTCACCCAACCCCCTATCCGCCCGGGAGCTTCCCACTTCGGCGGGGGATTGCCCGGCCGGAAAGGGTTGCGAGGCCTGCGCAAAGTGCAAACCAAGCCGCGTTGGCGGGGATATGAAGGTTGAAATCGACAAAACTGTGAACCATTAAACCGCAGCACGAAATTCCTGCCCCCAGTTGAATCCAACCGGGATCACGTTTCAGTTGGATATGCAAACTCTTGAAAGTAATGACAAGAAATAAAGCTGCTATCGCGAGAATCAGAATTCCCCCGAGCAATCCCGTTTCCGCCAAAGCCTCGACATAATCATTGTGGGCGTGCTCAGTTACTAGGTCTGACACCTCCAATTGGTGCGGTGGAAAAGCCGTCGCGAAGCTGCCCATTCCTGTACCGAACAGCGGGTGGTCCCAATAGATTCCGAAAGAGCTCTTCCACAGATTAGGCCGAAACCCCCTGCTTGTCTCCGACACATAATTGTTAACTGTACCGAGTCTGTTCATGACGTAATTCGGGACCAGCCAGAAAAAGACAGCAGCCACTGCGGCGAGCGCCAACCCCGTCACGAAAACCCTCATTCGTCGGCCCGGGAGAGGGTTACGCCAAATCACAACCCAAGCCAAAATGCCACTCTCTATCAGAACAGCAACGAAACCTCCACGTGAACCGGTGAGGAGCAACGATACGACAGGGACCAGCACGCCAAACCAGAGTATGCCATTCAACGGATCATGTTTGGGCCGCGAAAGTACGTAAGTGGCAGAAATCGGGATGATCATCTCCATCAAACCCGCGTAGTGATCGTGATCAACATAAGGGCCGAAGGGGGTTGCAAGATCGTGCTGGACCCAAAGAATTCGGGCGGGATTCCACAAGAATTGCAGGATGGAGAGACAACTAAAGATAAAACCAAACATCAAAACGGCGAATCCCACCCGGCTCCAAGTTTGGGATGGAGAATCGGCAAAAAGCTGAATGACAACAAAGAACAAAACCGAGTAAGTTGCAAGCTTGAGGAGCGACTCCTTTGTCGCTTCGGGAGTCAGGGTTAGATGAAAGACCAACTGAACCAGACCCATGGCTAGAAAAAATCCTATGGGGATATAGAGTGAGGTGTACCCAATTCTTAACCCTCCAGACCGAACGCTCCCAACCATCCACAGAAACAACACCAGGAGGGTCATGATGGTGATTGACGCCCAAGCCCACGTGTAAACAGCGCCAAAAGGAAGCGGAGCCCATATGAGCATTACCCCAAGCTGGATGCGCGCAAGCGTAAACGCCCTGGAAGTTGGGCCGTAATGACTGTCTCCGGGTTTCAGTGAAATGGAACTCATGTCAATCCAATGAAGACTCAACCCATGCTTAGGGGCGGGACGGGTGACACGTGCCCTCGACGCCGGTTCCTGAAGGTTTTAGAGCCACATTGTCGAGCCAGAAACTACCCGTGATTTCAGTCGGATAGGTTCGGCCCCGCACGCGCAATATCGAAACCTGCAGGAAATTTGCGTTAGGTCCAGTGCAAAACTCAAGCTTGATCAGATGCCAGGGGGTCGTTCCCACGGTGGATTCAGTCATCGCACTTGGACCGTTGGAATGAACCGGGTCTACCACCTGCAAACGCGGCCCGCTGTCAGAAGTTATATCTTTTGAGCGCACGTAGGCCGTCAAGACGTATGACTGATTGGGAGCCACCGGAACAATTTGATACAAGGGCTGATACGCTTCGTTTCGGCTCACGGTAAAGTCAATCCGCAAGCAAGCCTTCCCCGAGTAAGGCGTCGGGTCGGCAAAATCAAGGGCAAGGTAAGTAGCGGAAGCACTGCGCCAATCGAAGCCGGTATTCAGCGGCACATGGTCAAAATCGCCGTTGAAGATCAAGTTCCCATCTTGGTCTTTGCCCGGATTGGCAATTACTCCTAGCTTTTCCAGGTCCCGCCACGCATTCTCGGCTTCTTGAACCTGGCCGAATTGAAGCAAATGCTCGACATAGGGCGTGGCCGCGGAAAGCGGAAAGGCCGTTCCCTCGGCAACGGTCTTCGCCCAGACTTGACGGGCCAGATCATCGGCGCCGTCCATCTCACTTCTGCTTAAGATATTGAGATAAGTGAGTTTTAGGCTGGGGTCCTTCGCCGGGGGCATCACTTTTTCCAGGATGAGTTGGGGATTTCCGAGCGAACCCAGACAGACATGAAATGTTGCGGGAGCATAGGCCGGATCCATTTCCAACAACCGCCGGAATTGTGCCATGGCCGCATCATTTTGGCCCGCTCGAAGAAACGTATTGGCGGCCACCCAACGCAATTGGGGCGTCATAGGGTTGAGCTTAACCGCCCGATCAATCCCCTGGGTAGCACAGGGCGTGTCGCCAGCCAATTCGCACACCCAGGCAAGGTCAGCCCAGTAGCGGGAAGCATAGGGGTTCAATTCCGTGGCACGGCGAAGTTGCTTCAGGCCTTCGATTCGATCTGCATCAACAGGGGAGTCAAAAAGAACCATGCCCAGGCGGTGATGGAGTTCAGGGTCCGATGGCTCCAGTTTGACTGCTCGCTCGAGAGTGCTAGCCTCCTCCGATCCCGCGAGGATCGAGATATAGGCCGTACGCAAAACCTCCCCACCCAGGTACGCAATGCCGGCCAACACCGCCAGGATAAGGATCCAGGAACGCCAGGCAGGTCGAAGGGCTATTTCGACGATTCGAAGGGGCTTCTGCGGGAAGGAGGTATCCCAGGCAGATTCCTCCCCCGACCCCTTATTTCGTTGAAATTCTTGTTGAATCAAATGACAGAGCCCCCTGGTCAAACCCGCCAAGTAACAGACAACTTAGGGGATTTGCAGCCGTGATTATAGTTTGTGAAGAAGATCCATCCGGGAGTTTCCGACAGCAAGGCGAGCTTTTTATCGCATGGCCGAGTTTTCAAGATAATACCGGGGGCGGTGACCAATGTTTGAAATGAGGTTCCTAATTAGTCAAGAACCGGAGACCCTAAACGCTGCTGCGGCATTTGCGTTTGTTAGGCTGGAAGCCTACCAAACGCTACGATGAAACCACAAGCCAAGGCGCTAGGCGGGAACGCTTGACCAGCCCGGACTCACCACACCCGGCTCAAGGGCAGAATTTCGCCCCCCTACACGCTGGACCATGGTGGCGTCAACCTCGACTGCTACCGATCGCTGCAACATTTCCACCGACAGGAGCAATTTGCACCAGTTCTTTTTGCGGAGGAGCAGCCCTTCAAGTCCCCGCAGCGGACCCGCTGTGACCCGGACACGATCGCCACATTTCAAAAACGGGTGCGGCTCGACATTGGTGGGACTCTCAACCACACGGCGAATCGCCTCGATCTCTACGTTTGAGATAAGCGCTGGTTGCCCTCCACACCCCACTATGGAGTGAACACCCGGCGTGGAAAGAACAGGAAGCCACTGGAAGAGGGGTCCGCGCAGAAACACATAGCATGGGAAGAGGGGGAGGGAGACTCGCTTGACGCGGTCTTTCCACTGGTGAGCTGTGGTATAGAGCGGCAGGAAGGCTTCAAGACCCTTACCTGTCAGGACCTGATGAACGCATTTTTCATGCTGATGCCGAGTGTAAAGTGCGTACCAGGAATTATGGGTGTCCAAGTCAGCCTCCGGCACATCTTGCTTGATCCTAAATCAGACAGCTCCGCCGCCTGGATTACAGGGTCTCCTCAATAATGTCTCGAACGCGCTGCCCCGGGCACGAAGGCAGTCATTCTTTTGCCGGCCACAACCCATACCCGCAGAATCAGTGCGCTCCCCGCAAATTCGAGACGAGCGCCTGAAGGGCTGAGCACCCAACGTTTCGAGGTTCACAAAGCCAGTTACCAGCGGGTGCCAACAACAGAAAAGTCCTGCCTAATGCCCGATCTGGCATCGTGTTCGTAAAGAGCCCAAAACCGATATCTACAATATCAATCTTACAATGTATTCTTCAAGTCCCTTTGGTACTATTATCCTTGGTTCAACCCGCCAACGCAAGCCCATTAAGCAGCTAAATCCTCATACCCCGGCGTGGATTGCCGGATCCAGCCGTTTCGGAAACGATGAAG
>PLSX01000235.1 GCA_003165315.1 Acidobacteriota bacterium | reverse complement strand
CTCTTTTACACCGGGGCGGACACATCTGTGCGTCAGCCGCCATGTTAGAATCCTCCAAGCCAAGCTAGGCATCCCGAGTGCCCCGCAAGGCCATATGTACTTGTGGTTACTCGGCGTAGAACGGCAGGACAGAGGATTCACCTCAGACATGAGGGATTACACTGAGCTCGCAACGTGGCTGAGTGGCGAACCGCGGCCCACTGAAGGCGAGGTGAGGAAGGCCCTCAGAGATTGCTTCTCCACGATCGGCCTTCTCATACATAACTTGCATCCAACATACAGGCTTGTTCGTGTAAGGCGCAACATAGGCTCTCGGTATTTCGGGTCCACGTCGGAGCTCTCGTACCGACCCCTTAAATCCATGGGATCAACACAGCGGGCGAACACCGAACATACACGCATGTTCTACGCATCCTCCTGTGAGCGTCGCCAGTTGCATCGTCAAATCCGCGTCTTCACGGATGAAAACTACGGGCTCAACGTTGCCCTATTCGAGAGTCTGACTGAACTCAGGGACAATTGCATGCACGGTTTCGGGCTGCTCGATCCGTCGAACCCGTGGCCCCTGTTTCGTGTTCGGACGCCGAATGAGGTCAGAGACATCCGCATTACGTACGGAGTGTGGGAAACAACGTGTGACCTGCGGCTCGTAATCACTTGTCCGTATGCTATGCACGATGAAGATTGGGGGCAGCAGATTCTGAGACGTCACATACTCAACTCCTACGTAATGGCTAATCCAGTCGAACGCATCAAAGAAAGCCACTTCTGGGAATATCTTACCTACGAATTCACTAACTTGGGCTGGCCTGTATCCGGCAACTGCGACTACGCCGTCTCGGCCATAGCTGCAGAAATCCTCTGCGAGATGGGCTTCGACGGGGTCTCATATCCAAGCCCTCGTTGTGACGGTAGAGGCATTAATGTGGCCATAAAGCCGGATGCAGCCGATGCCAGCCTTCGCTGCGTCAAGGTTGGGCTTATTCGGCTCAATGCCGAAGGCGGACAATTGCTTATCGAGCACGAGAAGATCCTCGAGCTTGCTCCAGGGGTAGATACTTTCGATTTGGCGCCAAACTCCCAATAGAGGCGATCCGATTCTTTAGGACCTCCAGCATAGCCAGAAAGCGCAGAACAACAGACCGTCTGCCCAGTAAATGCAAGACGGGACCTGTACTCAACCTATGATCACACGATCAAGTGCTGAGGCCGTGTCCCTGACTCCCCGGAAGTCCGCATCTGGGAACCTACCGCACGTTCTTGTGATGACTTGGCCGTGCAGTCGCTAAACCGCTCTTCTGACCATGAAGCTAGTGTAAGGTCCACGAAATAAATGGACACTGTTTGCGGCGTAGCGCCGGGCTTTAGCCCGGCATGTGCCGCCCTAAAGGGCGGCGCCACATTGTCCAGCCAATTACTGGACACTACACTAGGGGTCAAGAGCTAGGAGTTAGAATCAGGACCTCTCCTGCGTGCCGCTTGATTCGGTCATCGAAGCCTCCACGTATTTTCCCATGCCTTTGACGCTTCCACATTTTGCCGTTCCTTTTTTTTCATAAACTTCTCGGGATATCCCCGCAAGGGCAGATTTCAGGAGATGGGAGTTTAGGGTGACGACCGCCCTCGCACGTCGCGGGATTCGGAAGTCGGCCCACCAAGCATCTTCCAGGCATTTTGCGCAACCACTTTTCCCCGTTCCTTTGTTTTCATCAACTTCTCGGGATATCCCTGCAAGGGCAGAAATCAGGAGTCAGGAGCCAGGAGTTAGAATCAGGACCCCTGCGGCAAGCCCACAAGCTTCGGACCTTGGGCCCCCGGCCATCTTTCCAAGCATTTGGTGCCAGTGCTTTTCGCCGTCCCTTTGTTTTCATGAACATGGCCGGATGCACCTTCATTTTTGAATCAGAAGACAGGAGTCAGGAGCGAGAAGTTAGAATTATGACCCTTCGTGCGGGCACAGCCTCCACGACGCGGCACTCCAGGAACCTTGCCACGTATTTGGAATTAGTCATTTATTGCGTTCCTTTGTTTTCATGAATANNTTTTCATGAATATCGCCGGATGCACCTTAATTTTTGAAGTCCCACCCAATGCTTGGCCCGCTTACCATGCGACTTGTTGTCCATGCTTGTGGCAGTTTGCCTCCGGTAACCACCCCCGCCACTGACGCGGCGACCCCTCCTCATTCAAGGAGGGGAGCTTTGTTTTGCCTCTGGCTCCACTCCTGCATCAGGCGGGGAATCTTGTCTTGCCTGTGGCTCCCCTCTTCAGATGAGGAGGGGCCGGAGCGATAGCGACGGGGTGGTGCTGAACGGGTAGTTTTGGTCTCATTTCGTGTCATTTGAGGCATTTGGGCCACATTTTGATCTCATATAGGCCAAAAATGTCACTCATTTCATTTCATCTCGAATAAAATTCTCGTACATTGAGCTGGCATTTTGTCCATGTTTTATTGTTTTCATCCACATTCCGGCTTCGGTCCTCAAAAAGCATTATTCCGTTCACGGCTCGCTCCCTAAGCGACTTCTTGTCCACAGATTTGAGCAATTGCCGCGTTGCGCTTGATAATTTGTCATGAGCCTTTCGCGCCTGCCCCAGCATGGGCACGACCCTTGGGTAGTAGTTGCGGCGCTGCTCCGCCCCAACTACTCCCTGCCACCTGACTCCTGTCCTTACAGGCTACACTAGAGCCTAGCATTTGTCAAGGAAATTCGCGCCCACTTTCCCGCCGCTGCCGCGAAATCTGACAAAATGGGCTCCAAAGTTCCTGTTGCTTGGGTAGCCGGGGTGCAGATTTCCAATTTTCCACCCTTTCAAAATTCTCGGGCATGTTTGCCGTTGTGCCATCTTTACTCTTGACCCCCCATGCCCCCGGGCGTATGACATCTCATGATCGCGGGGTGTGGAGGATTTAGATTTAGAAACGAAAGGGCGGGGATCGCAGCGCACTTGGCAGGAGCAAACGACCGTAAGAATGGTTGGTGTACGAAAACCTGCGACAACTCTTAACGACCACCACCCATGATCACGCCCCCCGAGCATCAGGAGAGTAGGTGCGCAGGTTTCTCCACCATTACATGACAGTTGCAACTGAAGGTTCAGGGTTTGGAGGGATAAGTTAAAATGATCTGCCCAAATTGTGGCCGCGAGATTCAATTAGGGAATGTAAGGCCGGTTGAATTGCGATGCCCGCTGTGCAACGAATATCTACGAAAGGTCGTTCGTGGCGGAAGAATTGCCGGAATTACAATCCTTTTCCTGGCATGCTGCTTGTGCTACGCGGTAGGAGTAAGAGGAGTAAACCTTCTCTTTCCGGGTGTTCTTGTCTATCTGTTCATCGGTGCTGTCTACCATATGTTCACGTCAATCTATTGGCCCAAATATGAAAAGGATCCCACAATGTCCGACGAGTTTCCCCATATCGTTCTTCCCCCAGATAGACTGAGCAAGCCGTAAGCGCCCGGATTCCCGGGAATATGCAGGCGCTATTGGGAACATCACCCGTTTCAATAATTGGCGGCCGCGTAGGGATATTCCTGCTCCCACCGGAGCCCCCCGTCTCACTGTAGCCGCTGACCGAAGGACAGGTCGGGGCAGGCACGGCCACCAGATAAAAAGCAGGAGTAGGGGGCTGGCGCAGGGCGAGCGAAGCCCTACGGTTCGGAAAATGATCAAGGCCGCGGGGGCTGGAAATGACTTCACACGATGAGGACCTGGAAAGTAACCGCGCACGCACAGAGCGTCGCGAGTCGCATGGCTGGGCTCGCCATGCGCCAGCCGGCCGAAATCAAGAAGCTCGAAACAAGCACGCTAGCAAGGCGTTAGGCGCCGTCAAAGTTACTTTGACGGGTTCGGTGAGTTGTTTCAAGATTCTCGCAATCCGTGTCCGTCAGGAGTAATGCCATGTCGAAATTAGTCGGTTTGGCGTGCACTGCCATGATCCTGCTATCTGCCGGGAGGCCACAAGGCAATAAGTTCTCGAAATATCAGACTATCGAGGCCTACGAAATTCGACCAGAAATTCTCATGATGCCAAGGTATTCCGATGACGGGCAAGTCTGCGAGATCGGACTGGAAAGACGCCATTACTTCCCTGAAAAGGTCAATCTTGATTCCGACTTATCGCGTGATGAGATAGATCAAATTGCCGATGAACTGGCGCCGGCCAACGAGAGAGGCGCAAGAACAATGGGAAAAAGGGATTTGACTCTAGTGGTTGGCCACGCGGTCACAACAATCTCAGGATACGAAAACATTTCGATTCAAATCTATTACTCTGACTCGAAACAATTCAATCGTAGTGATTTTGTCGCAATTATCAAATGGAAAAATCGGAAATGCAGTGACCGGCCGCCGGGCCGGTAGCGCGGCGGTGTGTCGGTGTAAAGCGCAGTCCTGACGCAATTCATTCCTAAATGTCCCCAAGCTTTAATCTGCGCCAGCCGGCCTGCGATGCTCGTTGCCGAAAACAATTGCGTCATCTGACCCGTTACGCTTGGACGTGCTACGATGCTCTATCGAATGGGTGTTGTTGATGATTCGGTCTACTTTGAGTCGCGGATAATTTCATGATTCAACGCCTGCTTGCCTATTGGGTGTATGGCGGGGCGCTGGCCGGAGTGCTCCTGGTCTTGATGGCGCCCATGCTGATCGCTGCGTGGCCACGAGCGCTCGCGCTGACCTTCCTCCTTTTGCCCGTCTACATGCTGCACCAATATGAAGAACACGATGAAGACCGTTTCCGGCGGTTCGTGAATACCAACGTATTTGGCGGGATTGAGGCGCTGTCGCCCGCGGCGGTGTTCGTGATTAACGTTCCCGGCGTCTGGGGAGTCATCGCCGTTTCGCTCTATCTGGCCCGCTTCGTGGCGATCGGATTCGCGCTTATCTCCGTCTATCTGGTGCTGGTGAATGGAATCGTCCACGTCGTGGCTGTGGCAGTTTTCCGCGGCTGCTACAATCCGGGGCTGATCAGCGCAGTCGTGCTCTTCCTTCCAATTTCGGTGTATACCCTATGGCAGGTGCAACTGGCCGGCGGCGGCACGGTGGCGTATCACGCCGTCGGCCTGCTCTCCGCCCTGGCCATTCACGCCGCCATCATCGTCTACACCAACGCAAAGAAAAACAGCATGGTGCGTGGATCTGCTTTGTAGCGGCGGAGCGCAATGGGGCGGAGCGGCTTCTGCCTGATACTTTCCGCCCATTGCCTTCTGCTTTTCCATCTCCTCCATCAAAGAGATGGCAGCTAATTAACGGTGATCGAAACCGTCACGGGATTGGTGTTGGTGGGGGCTGCTCCGTTTGCATCCTTCGCCGTAATGGTGACGGTATAAGTTCCGGCCGGAGTTGCGGGGTTGCCTCCACCACCGCCTCCTCCGCTGTTACTGACGCCTCCGCAGGCGGGGATTGCGATGACGGTGGTCAGCATCATCCCCAGGAGAAGCACGGCCGCCATCTTCTTCCGTCTTGAGGCGCCATTAGCACACGAGCCGAATCCCATCAGCGCGATTCCAAAGATGGGAAGCATGAGCGCGAAAAGCACCTTGGGCCGCCGGTGCCAGATACTTGCCGACAGTCCAATGGTAAAGAACGTCATGGTTGCCGTGCCCCCACTGGCGCTGACCGAGGCCGGGCTGGTGCTCCCAAATGAGCACACAGCCTGGTCTCCATTGAATGTTACGTTTGAACTGACGCTGCATGAGAGTGAGACCGTGCCGGTATATCCGTACGCCGAGTTCACTGTCACCGCAGCCTGCGATGTTGCGCCCGGGTTGATGGAAGCGGGGCTGGCGGTTCCGGCCGAGAGCGAATAGGTCTCCGGCGGCGTCACCGCAAGGCTGATTTTGGTGGCCGCAGTCAAGTTACCGGAAGTGGCGGTGACGGTTACGGTGGCCGATCCCGGCGGGACTGAACTGGCAGCCTGGATCGTGACCTGGGCCGTCGAAACAAAAGTTGGCGTAAGGGTCACTGGCGATATGGAGCAAACCGGTCCCGCCGGTGCGACATTACACCCGAGGGAGACCGGCAGCGTGAAGCCTCCCGCAACCGATGGGGTAAGGGTGACGATGGAAACCGTCGTGTCACCTGCGCCGACGGACAGGCTGCTGGAGTCGGAAGTGAGAGCGAAGTTCGCGCCTGTCACGGGAACCAGCGTCAGCGCCACGGATTCCATATTGCTGTCGTCCGGGAGAGTGACACTGCTGACCGTCCTGGTGTTGTCCAGTCCGAACAGGTAGCGGTACAGGTAGGTGGTTTGGTTCTCCGCTGCGCCGCTGCTGCCATCGTGGTAGGCCATCGTCAGCGCGTCGGATTCCCCGATAAAATTCTGAGGAGCGGACCAGTCGCTTAAACTCTGGGTCAAAGTCGAACTCGATCCGTCCGTATAGGCGACGCTGATCGTCTGATTGGGTTGGCTGCCCTTGATGCCTGTGCCCAACATTTGCAGGGTGGCGAACTGGCCTGCGGGCAGGGGTATGGTCTCACCCGCCGCGCTCGCGACATTGGGTGAGTTCACCGGCCCCAGAAGAAACGGAGGAACGTTCCATGCCGGCAGTGCCCCTGTCAGATAACTTGAATAGGCATCGCCGGATCCATCCAAGCCGCCGGAAAAAGTGGCGCCGTCACTGACGATTCCGGTGCGGTTGTACCAGGAATCAAGCGACACCGGCACGGCTCCCCCAGCGCTGGAGAAATCGTAGGTCTTGTAGTAGATCAGTTCTCCTGCCTCGCCGGGGGCATTTCCCTGCCCGAATATGAAGGTGGTGATGACAATCGCAGGTTTTTCATTGGGAGCGATGAGACTCGTCACTTTGGGACCGCCGAATGACTGGCTCCCTCCGTCAGTAATGATACTCAGCTGGTCGGCGTTGCCGGTTTGGTAGTCATAACAGAAGATACGCCATGACCCCCAATCTCCGGCCGTAAGCTGCCCTTCAATCAGCCCGAGTGAATATCCCCGGTAATTCACGGCATCGCGCGCGCCGATGTTGCCCTGAATTCCGAAAGCCAGGATGGCATTGTTCATGCCCGGTTGCACGCTGGTGGACCAGGAGTTGAAGTTCGTCAGCGTGCCTCGCTGCTCGCGGTCGGCGACGCAATTATCGTAAAAGTGGCCCCCCACATCGAGCGTGGATTGACCCATGTTGGGCGAAAGGGCGGCGGAATAGATGCTGGGTGTGCCTTCGGCGCAAGTAGACAAAGTCATGGGCGCATCGAAGGTTTTCGCTGGCGTGGCCGCCAGAAGCGCGCTGCGGCTGCCGTAATAATTGAAGTGGATATGGTTGTTGGGCGTTTGCTCCCATGCCGTCACGAAGCCGCCATCGGGCAAATAGGTGATATAGGGTTGGGAGGCGTTGATTCCAAGCTGCGCCTGGTGGGTCCAGTGCATCAGATCGGTTGAAGTGGCGAGATAAACAATGAAGGTCCCGTTGGCTTCTTCGGTATGGTAAATCGCCATGTACCCGCCCGCAGGGTCGGCGATGATCTTGGCCGTATCCATCGGATTGCCGGCACTGTCGGTGGCGTTGTACTCATGCGCATCCGAGGTGGTAACGTTTTGCACCCAGCCCTCGAATTCATGCCGCATGGCGTCGGAGGGAGCCTGCGCCGCCGCTTCTCCTCCCACAACAGAAAGCAACAGGGTAAGTGCGGCGAAAGGTAAAAGCGTCTTACCAAGCGGAGTTGTTTTGATCTTCATCCTCCACAAACCAGCTCGAGCGGGATCGAGGAATGCACCGAGAAAATACTCCTCTATGTGGAAAAAAGAAAGCTCCGTTGCGGCGGAGGCGCCCCGCCTATGATCCGCACTGCCGATGCGCGACTTTCTTGCTCACCGGTTCAGCCGAAATACTCACGAGCGCTGCAAACATCGTTTATGCAGGGTGAGGAATCTGTGATCAATGCGCAGTAGTTGTTGCGGACCCGCCCCTGCCTCGTTATGATGTTACCCACCATGGTGAAGCAGAAAGATAACGGTGTGGATTTTATCGTTCTCGGCGGAGGCATCGCCGGGATGCGGGCGGCGATTGAATTGTCGCGCGGCGGGCGCGTTCTTGTCCTAACCAAAGACGATGTGTACGAATCGAGCACCGAATACGCCCAGGGAGGCATTGCCGCCGCGATCAGTGAAGACGATGAGGTGACGCTTCACCTGCATGACACGCTGCTGGCCGGCGACGGACTTTGCCGCGAAGAGGCCGTGCGCGTCTTGGTGGAAGAAGGTCCGGTGCAGATCCACCAGCTCATCGATTGGGGGATGCGTTTTGACCGCAACGGCACCAAGCTGGCCTTTACGCGCGAGGGCGCCCACAGCCGCTCGCGCATTCTGCACGCCCATGGAGATTCAACCGGCAGCGAAATCCTGCGGGCGCTAATGGCGCGGGCGCGCACGATTCATTCCATCAAATTGCTTCCCCACACGTTTGCCACCGAACTGGCGATGGAGGACGGAAAAGTGTGCGGCGTCACCTACATCGACGCCAAAACCTCAGAATCCACCCACGTGCCGGCGCGCGCCGTTCTGCTGGCCACCGGCGGGCTGGGCCATGTGTACAAGGAGACCACCAATCCTTCCGTGGCCTGCGGCGACGGCATGGCCATGGCATATCGCGCCGGCGCAATTCTGAGCGACATGGAGTTTGTGCAATTTCATCCCACCGCGCTGTTCGTCAAGGGAGCGCCACGCTTCCTGCTTTCAGAAGCGCTGCGCGGCGAGGGAGCCATTCTGCGCAACCTGCTGCTGGAACGCTTTATGCCGCGCTACCATGAAGCGGCGGAGCTGGCGCCGCGCGACGTGGTGGCGCGCGCCATCATCATGGAAATGCACAAGACGCGGGCGGAATGTGTCTACCTGGATTTGACCGGCCTCAACCCCGACCACGTCAAGAAGCGCTTCCCGCGAATCTTCTCCACCTGCCTCCAATACAACATCGATATCAGCGCCGACCTTGTTCCCATTCGTCCCGCCGCCCACTACTCCATGGGCGGAGTGGCGACGGACCTGATGGGCGCCACATCGCTCCCGGGGCTGTTTGCCGCGGGAGAGGTGGCCGCCACCGGCGTCCATGGCGCCAACCGCCTGGCGAGCAATTCCCTGCTGGAAGGATTGGTATTCGGGGCTCGCTCCGCCACGGCCATGCTGAACCATCACGTTTCCACACCGTTCCCATCGCCCAAACCGAACCCTCACGCTGAAACCGTTCCAGTGGCCGCAGCGCCCCAAGCGGCAACCTTGCCCTGCGATCCGCAGAAGGCGGTGGAGGAAGCGCGCGCGATACTTTGGGATAACGTCGGGATCATCCGTGACGGCAAACACCTTGCCGGTGCGGTGAGGCGCTTGACTGAACTCGCCCTTGCCGGCGCTCCGGAACTTTCCCGCGCCTCCTACGAAGCGTGCAACATTCTGACGGTCGCCCCGCTGATCGCACGCTGCGCCCTGGCGCGGGAAGAGAGCCGCGGCGCCCACTACCGCTCCGATTTCCCCCTGAAGAACGAAACCCATCCTCCCCGGCACTCCTACGTCACCAAGGTCTTCCCGCCGTTCTTTGCGTAATGGGGACTTAGCTGATCGCCGCAATCCGTGAATTCTTGACGAGGAGCTTTCTTCACGGATACATGCCCAGCTCGAAGTGATTATGCCTGCCAGGCGCTCGCTTTTATGGCCAACAGGCCCCGGAGGTCAGCAGGGTGGTGGCTGTCGTTACCTGCTTCCGCGTTGTGAAGCCAGACGCAGAATGTTATATTGAAATATAATCGAGAGGAATGGCTATGCACACAACGAAGCTGCGCAGGGTCGGCGGCTCAGTCATGCTGGCGGCGCCGCGCGCGGTGCTCGAAGTCCTGGGCTTGCGGTCGGGAGCCATGGTCGGCATATCGATCGGACGCGGTCGGCTGGTGGTGGAGCCGCGCAAACGGCCCCGCTACACATTGGACGAATTGCTCGCCCAGTGCGATGCCAAGGCCCGCCGCACGAAAGAGGAGCGGGAATGGCTCGATAACAAGCCTGTGGGCCGGGAGCTTATCTGATGAGGCGCGGCGAAATCTGGCTGGTGGGTCTTGATGCGGCAGAAGGACACGAGCAAAAGGGTCGACGGGCTGTATTGATCGTCTCCCCTGACGCTTTTAACCATGTCACCAAAGTGCCCGTGGTGCTCCCCATCACCAGCGGCGGGAATTTTGCCCGGACCGCCGGATTTGCGGTACCTCTTTCAGGCGCCGGTACCAAAACAACCGGCGTGGTCCGCTGCGACCAACCCCGCGCGCTGGATCTGGGGGCACGCAACGGCAGGAAGCTGGAAAACGTACCCGATGCGATCATGGACGAGGTTTTGGCAAAGTCAGCAACCATTCTTGAGTGAGATGGAACGGTACAAAGCCGGAGGATCAAAGGCCGGCCTGCTACCTGCTCACCACCGCATCAGACGGAATGAGCTGCGGGGTAATGTCCACCGTGTGGGGTCGTTGCGCCGGCAATCGTGCCAGCACCACTCCAAATACGCTGAAGCGCCTTAACCGACTCAACCTTGCCGCGAAGGAGAGAGGCAAGCAAAAGATAAATCCCCAGGGTGCTGCGAAGAACACCGCAGATAATATGCATCGATAACGAGAGCCGGGAGCGGCAAGCCCGAATGGCATTGACCTTTGCTCTCTGGTAAGACCCCTGAAGAACATGGCTCAAAGTGGTATAGCAGGGTGGAAGCCATTCCTCGGTAACGGCTTCATTGGACCATCGGATGCGCCCCCCCGATTCATGGAACCGCACAAAGAAGTCCATGTCTTCACCGCCGGTAAGAGCAAAGCGCTCATCAAACGTACCGATGCGGTCAAAAACCTCCATCCGGATCAGGACATTGCCGATGCGGCCTTCGGGCAACTCGGTTCCGGTCACGTAACGAGGCATCTCAAAGAATCTCCCAGCACGGATCCATTGCGGAATGTTGGGCAGATAACAGGGTATCACCGGTCCGGAAACGACGTCGGCTCCGTAAGCTCTTTGGCATGAAGCCAGATACTTCAACCATCCCGGCGAGGGCACCTCGTGCTCATCGATAAACGCTATCGCATCGGCAAATTGCCTCGCAACTTCAATGGCCTTGTTCCTCACATGCGCGAGGCCCGGCCGCAATTCCCAACAATATCGAAGCGGATAGATCATTTTAGGCGCAAATTCATCACAGATTGCCTTGGTTTCCGGCGATTCTTCGTTATCCACAACGACAATCGTCATCTCACAATTCCGCAATGGTTCCTGGAGCGCAAGCGCCTCAAGCAGGCGGCGAAGTTCAGCAGGCCTTCTATACGTGGGGATACAAACTGCGATCTGGGTCTGCCCAGTGAATTGCTCCGGTGGAGCGGCCTCTTTCGGGCCAGATAGGCAAATTGAATCACTCATAATCGGATACTCCTCCTTCCATCCAATGATCCCGTACTTCGAAATTCCTCACTTCTAAAGGCACGCCTCGTTCCATTGACGCCAGGAGGTTAAAATAAATCAACTGATTACATATCAATAAGTTAAGGAGTCTGCAGGAGGGAATCATTTCCCTGAACTCAAATCCGGGTGCCCACTTATAAAGATTGTGTTTCGAAATGATACACGGACAAAAGGTCATACTAGTGTGGTGTCCCGCGTAAATCTTGACGACGGTGTGTTGCAAGGCCCCCCTCACCCCCGCACCCCTCTGCCGCCGCGGTAACCAAGGGGAGGGTTGATTTTACTGCCCTCGCCTCTTTGGAGGAGAGGGTGCGCGCGTCCGGCGCTTTCATCCGCCGGGGCGGGCCGGGTGAGCGGGTCTCTCCTATTGTCAATTCTGATGTGGGACACCACACCAGGATGATTCGACAAATATGGTGCCCCTTGCTGGGGACGCGGAAAGCTTGGGCATGTCGGCGACCCGTCACTTAAGAACCGCCGGGAGTCCCGACTTGGAGGGCGTTCCACCCCCAGGTCGGTCAACGGCTTGCTTCCGCTCCGCCGTCTAAGCTAGACTGGCGCATTAGGGGATTTGGTCTCCAAGCGGGCTTAAGGCAAGATCCAACACAATTCAGGGGGGGATTGAAATGCTTTTTAACACTTCGCATGCTCATCGGTTGATCATGATGGCTGGACTGATTTTACTGGGTACAGTGCCCTTGCTGGCAGCTCCTGGCCTCTACAATTTCACCCTCAACTCCATTGACGGGGAGTCGATTCCCCTTTCCACATACAAAGGAAAGGTCATTCTCGTCGTCAATGTCGCCAGCCGCTGTGGTTATACACCACAGTATTCCGCACTGGAATCCCTCTATGAAAAATACAAGGACAAGGGCTTCGTGATTTTAGGCTTCCCGGCCAACAATTTCGGCGCCCAGGAGCCCGGTACGAACGTTGAGATCAAACGATTCTGCTCCACCAAATACAATGTGACCTTTCCCATGTTTGCAAAGATTTCAGTGAAGGGCGACGACAAGGCGCCGCTGTATCATTTTCTGACCGAGAAAGCCAACCCGACCGTCGCGGGCGACATCAAGTGGAACTTCACCAAATTCCTGGTGGATCGCAAGGGCCAGGTCGTGGCGCGGTTTGAATCCGCCGTCACGCCGGATTCACCTGAAGTCGTGGCGGAAGTGGAAAAGCTCTTGCAGCAATAGGGTGGAAAATTTCCGCTAAGCTCTCTTCTCAGCTATTAGCGAAGTCAGAATCGCGGTTCCCAATACAAGAACGATTCCCAAAAGCGCGAACCCTGTAGGGATGTACACCCAACGGGCAAGCAGCATTCGGCCGCCAATGAGAATCAGAATCACCGCCAGCGCCGGGTGCAGGTAACGGAACCGGGTCATGGCCTGCGCCAGAAGAAAATAGAGCGACCGCAATCCCAAAATCGCGAGAACGTTGGATGTAAAAATGATGAAAGCATCCTGCGTGACGCCAAAGACAGCGGGGATGGAATCCATGGCGAACGTCAGGTCGGCCAGTTCGATCATGATCAGAACCAGAAGAAGTGGCGTTGCACAAACGCTGCCCCCGCATCGGGTAAAGAACTTTCCGCCCACATAACCATCTGAAATTGGAAATATTTTGCGAACCAGGCAAATAAAGCGACTGTTGCCGGGATCGAACTTCCTTCCCTCATGGAACAATAAACGCACGCCCATCACCAGCAGGAAGATGGCAAACAAATACAAAACCGCATGGAACTGCCGGACGATTTGGACTCCCACGACAATAAACAACCCGCGCATAACAAGGGCTCCCAGCACGCCCCAGTAAAGCACCCGATGCTGGTACTCGGCAGCCACCCTCATGCTGGTAAAGATCAACGCAAACAGGAAGATGTTGTCAGCGGAGAGAGATTTTTCCAGGAGGTAGCTGGTGAGAAACTGGAGGGCAGATTCCGTGCCTGATCGCCAATAAATTCCAAGATTGAAGGCCAGCGACAACCCCACCCAGAAGGCGCTCCAGCCAGCCGCTTCGCGGAACCCCACCGCGTGGGGACGGCGATTGAAAACCCCCAGGTCAAGCGCCAGGAGTGCCAACACCATCACGAGGAATATGATCCAAGGCCAAAGGCTGTTCATGATCAGATTGCAGACAATGTCATCAAGGCTAGGTTAGGAGTGCTAATGGGTGTGAGGAGATCTTTCCAAATCATCAAGCGTGGCCAGCACCACGCGGCCAACGATGGTCAAGCTCAGGGGGCTGCAATGGTCCACGGTGTCTTTCGCGGTGTGCCAGTAGCCATCGTCAGGGTCGAAATCGATCAGGTCAGTTGCGGGCACGCCGGCGTTCAGGAACGGAATATGATCGTCGCCCACAGATGTGGGGGAATCAAGGAATTGCTTTGTGTAACCAAGGCGATGGGCGGCGGTGAACACGGCATCTGTCAGCCACGGGGTTGAAGTGGCCTCGCGATGGATCACGAGATGGGAATCCCCAATCATGTCCACCAGAATCATGGCCTGAATTCGTCCCAGTTCGCCATCACTGGAAAGTTTTTGCACCAGGTGGCGGCTGCCATAAACACTGTCGGTGTCCGTCCACTCCCTCACTGCTTCTTCACCATCAAAAAAGACCAGCCAGTAGGTCAGCACATGCTTCCGGCCTTGCAATGCACGCGCTAATTCCAGCAGAAGCGCGGCACTTGAAGCCCCATCATTGGCGCCGACAAATCGGAAGTCGTCAAACCGCTTGGTGTCATAGTGGCCCGTTACCATCTCCACTTTGGGCTCTGTGCCGGGAAACCTGGCGATGATATTGGTCATGGGAATGGCGCCTACGGGAGTGGAAGCCGTGAAGGAATCCTCTTCAACTTGGGCGCCTGCCTGCCTGAGTTGGGAGATAATCCAGCGGCGGGACTCCGCCAGAGCCGGGGACCCCGCGGGACGCGGCCCGTAACTCACCAGATGCTTTAAATCCTCAAAGGCACGGCCCCCGTTGAACGATCCCTGGGCATAGAGGCGGGGAGAGGTGGCAAGAAACAGCAGCAGGCTGCCGGCTGCCAGCAACACCCATTGGGTTTGGCGATTAGGCTTCAGCATCTTTCGATTTCCGGTTTTTCTTCCAATAAACGAGCCAGGAAAGTCCGATACTGATGAAATAGAGGCCCACCAGAGGAATCCAAACAACAAAGATGCTCGCCATATCATTGCTGGGAACAATGCCCAGAGCAACCACGGCCGTCAGCAGGACCGCATAACGATAGTTCTTCAGGAGAAACTTGGGGGTGACGATGCCAAAGATGGAGAGCAGCAGAATGACGACGGGCAACTCAAACACCAGGCCTACCGAGACGATCAGAGTAATCGCCAGGTCCCAGTATTCGTTAACAGTCACCATGGGGGTGAATTGGGAGGCGAATTCGAGCAGGAAATGAAATACTTTGGGCAGAGCGAGCTTGTAGGCGAAAAACCCGCCCGACATGAAAAGTCCGCTGGTCAGAAGGACGAAAGGCCAAACGTACTTCTTCTCGTGGCGGTAGAGTCCGGGCGAAATAAACATCCATAGCTGAAGGAGGATGTAAGGAGAAGCGAGAAAAATCCCGCCCATGATGGAAAGCTTAATGTAAAGATTAAAGGGATCGACAGGATTGGTATAGACCAGTTTTGCCGGCAGGTGCAGCGCGCTCAGAGTATCGGTGAGCGGCTTTGCCATGTAATTGTAGATGGCAAGGTGCTTCCAGAAGCAGATCCCGGTAGTAACGATAACGGAGTAAATACTGCGAAGCAGCCTGACCCTGAGTTCCTCCAGGTGCTCGAGGAACGACATTTGCTTACCGTTTAATTCCACTTCAGGATCGGGGCTCGGGTTCTTTTGGGGTGGGTTCTGGATCGTGATGCCCATAGGTGGAGGTCGTGTCATGGCCGCTCTCGGGTAAGCGGTCCAAATTCTTGATTTCCTCTTCCAGCGAATTCTTTAGTTCATTGGACGCCCGGCGCAACTCGCCCAAGCCTTTGCCCAACGTACGGGCGATTTCAGGCACCTTCTTGGGTCCGAATAGGAGGTAGGCAATGAACAGGAGAAACCCGATTTCGATAAAGCCGCCGCCAAACAATGTGCGCCTCCATTGCGATGATAGGTAAACCCCGGGGGGTTGTCAAGGTGAACCGCTGGAAGACCATACTCAGAATTGCGACCTGGAGGTTCCATTCAAGACCATCGGGACATGTTCTACCATCCCCGGATAAGGGCAAAATACATTCGGAGGACTGAGTTGGACAAGGAATCGAACCCCGCGGGTGAATTCTGCATCCAATTGCCATATCACGCGATAGCCGGGGTTTTCCTGCCAACCCTATGTTATACTTGGTCAGCAGGGTGAGGAGCTGCAAATTGATGAAACACGCAAGGCGGTCAGTTTGGTTTATTTTGTCTACGGTTCTCCTGTGTGCGCTCCTCGGAGGGCGCTATGGCCGCCAGGTTGAGGCCTCGACCGGCAACGACGACTCCGATGTCAAGGCAAGCCTGAACTCCTTCACCCATGTGTATGATCTCGTCGAGGCGAACTACGCAGACGCCGTCGATCCCGACACCGCCATTTATGGCCCCCCCAATAGCAATACGGGCGCCATTCCTGCCGCACTGAGAACCCTGGACCCACACTCAAATTTCTTTGATCCTCATGCCTTTGCCGCGCTCCGCGAAGACCAGGAGGGCAAATACTACGGCGTGGGAATGTCGATTCGCGCTCGTGCGGGCAAGATGGGCAAGCTTGAGACCGTGGTGGAAGCGCCAATTCCCGGCTCGCCTGCCTTTCGCGCCGGCCTGCGCCCCGGCGATGTGGTGGCCAAAGTCGATGGGAAACCCACCGAAGGCTTGAACACTCAGCAAGTGGCCGAGATGCTGAAGGGCCCCAAAGGCACCCAGGTTGAAGTCACCATCATTCGCGAAGGCTACGACCAGCCGCTGATTGTCAAAATCACCCGCGATGAAATCTCCCAAAACAGTGTGGATGACGCGTTCATCATCCGTCCTGGGGTCGCCTACATCCACATCAATAAGTTCAACGAAAACACCAACGATGAACTGAGCGATGCCCTGCACAAGCTGGGCGAAAAGAACTTGCAGGGTTTGGTTCTTGACCTTCGTGGCAACCCCGGCGGATTGCTTCAGGAAGCCGTCGAGGTTTGCGATCATTTCCTGGAAAAGAGCCAGTTGATTGTTTATCACTCCGGAAGGCATTCACAAGAGAAGCGGTACTACGCCACGCGTGGCGACGATGGCAATGAATATCCCATCGTCGTTCTCATCAATCGCATGTCGGCAAGCGCTGCGGAAATCGTAACCGGCGCCCTTCAGGATCACGACCGTGCCCTGGTGATGGGTGAGCCGAGCTTCGGCAAAGGCCTTGTCCAGACCGTTTACCAGTTGAGCGAACACACCGGCCTGGCCTTGACCACGGCGCACTATTACACCCCCAGCGGACGCCTGATCCAGCGCGAGTATGAGAAAGTTTCGCTTTATGACTACTACTACCACCCCGAACTGACCAAGCCCGAGCACGCCGAGGTGCGGCTTACCGACGGCGGACGCGAGGTTTACGGCGGCGGCGGAATTACTCCTGACATCACCTTTGCCGATCCCAAGTTGAACCCGGCGCAAGAGACACTGATGCAGCACAGCGCCTTCTTCAACTTCAGCAAGGCCTATCTGGGAACCCATAAGACCATTCCCAAGGATTTCGATGTGACGGACGCCGTTCTGGATGAATTCAAACAGTTCCTGGCGAAGGAGAAGATCCCCTTCTCCGACAAGGACATGACCGCCAATCTTGATTTCGTCAAGAATCGCATTCGCATTCAGTTGATCGGATCGATTTTCGGCGAGAATGAAGCGGACAGAATCAGTATCAGTTCCGATCCCCTGGTGCTGAAATCGCTCGATAGCATGCCGCAAGCCAAGGAACTGCTGGCCAAAGCCAAGCGCTACATTGCCAGCCAGTCACCGCGGTAGGATTCCCGTCAAGCCCGGGGAGATGGACTTCCCGGGCTTTTTCCCGCCTGAGATCAGAAGCACTATTTGCTTTTAGCCTTCCGCACAAAATACATTGTCAATTGGATCACCAAAGGAATAGGAAAGAAGAGGACGTGCGCCCAGATGGGAGGCTTCCAACCGCTACTAGCGCGCTCCTCCTTGGCCGCGTCCTTGGCCTGAAAAACCAGCATTGCGGCGTACTTGGCAAAGTCCACGCCGCATTTCTCGCACTTTCCACCTTGTAGCTGCACGTGCTTGCACGCGGGGCAGGTGTACTTCAGCGGCGTGTGGCAGCGCACACAGTAGGTTACAGTTTCCGAATTCTCCGTCTTGCACTTAGGACATTGCATGGGAAGCCTTGACCCGGCCGTGGAAGCGATGCGCGAGGGAGCCGCCTCCCCGCGCGTTCAATTCGCGATTATACAGGATTGATACGGGAATAGGAGTTTTAGATGAAGGCAAATGGTGGACGCGAAGGGATTCGAACCCTCGACCTCAGCGTTGCGAACGCCGCGCTCTCCCAACTGAGCTACGCGCCCATATCCAAAGTGGCACTTGGAAATATAACACGTCCAGCGAACTGCCGCCAAGCTTCGGCAACAGTTTCATGGCAAAAGGCCCCCGGCAAAGTTCAGCGCGGCCTCCAGTTGATCCTCCGGCAAGCCGCCTCCCTGGGCGAAATCCTTTGCTCCGCCACCCTTGCCTCCGAATTTTGCCAGGGTCTGCTTCATGATGTCGGAAAGGTTTGCCTTCCCGCCCGGCGTCTGCGAGAAGAAAAGCGCGGAGGGCGTTCCCTTCACCCCGATCAGCGCAATCGAGCCGGTTTGCTTGGCCACTGCGTGCGCCACGATCTTGGCCTTCTTCGCGTCCGTTGAATCAAACACGTGTTGAACGATGCGTACTCCAGCTTTTTCCGGCGCCTGCTGCCACAACTGGGCGGCTTCCAATTCCGCCAGCTCGCCCACCAGCTTTTGCACGGATTTCCCCGCGTCGCGCAGCTCCTGGGCTTGTTTGGAAATCAACTCCGGAACAGTCTCCAGGCCGCTTGAAAGCAGGCGCCCTGCTTCGCTCAAAATCGCATAGTCCTGCCGCGCCCGGCGCAATGCTCTGCCCCCGCAGACGAATTCAACGCGCGTCACGCTTTTGGCGCGATCCACCTTGCGAATGCAGATGATGCCCACGCCGCCGGCGCTGGTCACGTGCGTTCCTCCGCAGGCGGATAGGTCAAACCCCGCGACTTCCACCAGTCGGATGTCGCCCTCGCGATAGGTGGGTTTGCGCAGATCAAGCTGTTGCGCCGCCTCCGCCGATCGAAACGAAATCTGCACGGCGCGGTTTTCAAAGACCACGCCATTTGCCAGCTCTTCCGCCGCTTCCAACTGGCGCGCGCCGACTCGGTCAGAATCAAGATCAATGGTGGAGCTCTCCGTGCCCAGGTGAAACGACACGGTCTTGTAACCACCGGCGCGTTCAAACGCCGCCGAAAGAATGTGCTGACCCGTGTGCTGCTGCATGTGGTCAAAGCGGCGAGTCCAATCGATGGCGCCCTGAACCGATTCTTCCGCGGGAGTCTCCGCCAGGATGTGGGCAACCTGGTCGCCTTCATCGATGAGGTCGAGCACGGCGAGTCCCCCCAGGGTGCCGCGATCGCTCGGCTGCCCGCCCGACTCCGGATAGAAGGCCGTGCGGTCAAGGTACACGCGCACTCCTCCTCGCGCATCAGGACCGGTGCGGAGAACGCGGGCGCTGAATTCCCTCAGGTAGCCATCAAGGTAATAGAGACGTTCAGTGTGGGGCATTGTGAGTTCTCGGTTGTCAGTTCTCGGTTCTAGATATTGGGCCGTAGGGTGGACTTGTCTCCGCGGTTCCGCGATTCGCCTCCGCGAATCAACAAAAAAGCCGCGGACCTATTAAAACAGGTCTGATTCTCTTTCATCCTTTCGCATCAATCCGCCGATACCCCTCATGAGGGGGGACCGCCTGCGACGAGGCCACATGCAGTCTCCCACTGTAGCTATCGGCACTTCGCCGTGGGCAGTTGAGCCCAATCTGGAGGTCATTTTCCCTCATGTTTTCGCATAAACCAGTCGATACCCCCATAAGGGGGGGGCCGCCTGCGACTCGGCCAGACGCAGTCTCCTACTGTAGCTATCGGCACTTTAGCGTGGGCAGTTGAGCCCAATCTGGAGGTCATTCTCTCTCATGTTTTCGCATAAACCAGCCGATACCCCCCATAAGGGGGGGGACCGCCTGCGACTCGGCCAGACGCAGTCTTCCACTGTAGCTATCGGCACTTCGCCGTGGGCAGTTGAGCCCAATCTATCGACGCGTTACGCGGCTAAATCAACTTTTCCAGAGCCTCCATATACTTAAATCCCGAAGCCGTGAGGAAGAGCACGATGGATTCGTGCCCTCCCAGGAAGCCGTCGGCCAGCATCTTCTTCAGCCCTGCCAGTGTGGCGCCGCCTTCGGGAGAAGTGATCAATCCTTCCGTCTCGGCAATCTCGCGAACTCCCTCGAGCATGGCGGCATCGGAAACGGCCAGCACCGCGCCCCGGCTTTTGCGCACGGCTTGGAGAATCAGGAAGTCGCCCACGGGTGAGGGCACCCGCAATCCGGAGGCAATGGTTTGCGGATTCTTCCACTCCGCCGCAGCTTCAACTCCGTCCGCATAAGCCCGCACCAGTGGAGCGCACCCGTGCGCCTGGATGGCGAACATGCGTGGACGGCGGTCCTTGATCCATCCCAATTCCTGCATCTCGTCAAAGGCCTTCCACATGCCGATCAGGCCCGTGCCGCCGCCGGTGGGATAGACCATGGCGTCGGGCAGGCGTCCCCCCATCTGCTCACAGACCTCGTACGCCAGCGTCTTCTTGCCCTCCACCCGATAGGGTTCGCGCAGGGTGGAGACATCGAACCAGTCCTGCCCTTGCAGCGTTTCGCGCATCACGCGGCCACAGTCTTTGATGCTGCCGGGCACAAGCGTCACCTTGGCGCCATGAAGAGCGCATTCCAGGCGATTGGCCAGCGGCGTCCCTTCCGGCATGAAGATCGACGCTTCCACATCCGCCTTCGCCGCATAGGCTGCCAGCGCCCCTCCGGCATTCCCCGCTGAGGGAACGGCCAATTTGCGGATTCCCAATTCGTGCGCCTTGCTGACCGCCACCGCCATGCCCCGAGCCTTGAACGATCCGGTGGGATTCTGCGATTCATCCTTCAAATAGAGATTGGGAAGCCCCAGCTTGTCACCCAGATGGCGGGCGCGCAGCAACGGCGTAAAACCTTCGCCCAGGGAGAAGATCGACGCCTCGCTGGCCACTGGCAACACTTCTCGATAGCGCCACAGATTACGCTCGCGGGACTTCAGCGTGTTGGGCTCAAGCCTGGTGGAAGCCCGCCGCAAATCATACCGCGCAAAGAGAGGCGAGCCGCATGCGCAAAGGCTGAGAATTCCTCCCACCGCGTACGTCTTGGCGCAGCGCGGGCATTCCAGATGAGTCAAAAAAGACATATGCGTTGAGTTTAGCAGAAAGGAGTGATAACTTGGCTGGGCATTCAGAGGCGCTTAGCAGGGGCAGGGCTAAATCTTGCGTTGATATTCGAATTGAGAGGGTTATCAACGATGCGGATCATGGCATGGGTAGGCCTTTTGACTGTTTTGTTCACTGGAGCTGCGTCGGCCCAGTGTCCACACGATGGCTGGAAGGTCGTTGATTACGATCTCGAGTTTTCACTTGCCGACGCGCCTCTTAGCAGCACGGAGCGCGACCAAATTTATCGTGTGATCGATTACAAGTCTGTACACGACTCCTTCACCGATCAACAGCGGGAAGAAGAGCGAACAGCCGTATTGAGCTCGCGCGTGGGGTTCATCAACCTCGCTCGAGACGGAAGTCGTCAATTGCTGGTGCGAGGACCGTTGCTGTATTGCGGTGCCAGTGGCAATTGCGGCTGGTGGGTCTTCATTCGCAGTCGCGGTCAGCTGAAACTCGTCCTTGATGCGGGGGGCGCCTTTCTAGTTGGGGACAAATCTACAGGTGGATTTCTCGACATAGCAACGGAATGGCATTTGAATAGTTCCGAGGCACCCTGTACGATCCACCACTGGAATGGCGTGAAATACATCGAAACAGATAATGCGGGGAAGTAACCCAAAGACGCCAACCCGAACCCACGGCACGTACAAATCAGAGCGCACCCGATTCGACACCCTTAACCTGCTTCCGTTCGGTTTCCGGGATTTCGTTGCAGTAATGATTCAGGCGGGTATTGGCGGGATACTGCGGGCGTGAAACGGCTATCTAAACTGCCAAAGCTTTTACAATTTACCATTTATCATTTACATCTTTCGCTTCATGCAACCTCAACCCTTTGATATTCATCCTTTAGAGCGGTTTTGATTTAAGTGTCCGCATTTCGTGCCACGGGCGTCCCGCCCGTGCCCGANNCACTTAATTCAAAAACGCTCTAGCCTTCATCCTTCATCCTTCACACTTTACCCTTTACCCTTCCCGCTCCACCCTCTATCATTTTTGTAGCATGCCGATTCGCCTTATTGCTCTCGACCTTGACGGCACGCTCGTCAATAGTCGCTGGGAAATCTCGCAGAAGGATATTCAGGCCCTGGCCGCCGCCGCGGAGCGAGGGATTCAAATCGTCGTAGTGACGGGGCGGCGCCCGCGTGCCGCCGCATCTTACGTGGCCAAAATCCCCTTCCCCATTGCCGTCATCACTTCCAATGGCGCCCTCATCCGCACGCCCGCGGGCGACATTGTCCACCAAAACTTCCTGCCCATCGCGGTGGCGCAAAAGGTGTTGGAAACCGTGGAGGATTTTCGCCCCTACACGGTGGCGATCTTCGATGTGCCTGCACGCGGACAGGTGGTGATGCAGGACTGCGCCGTGCCCGAGGGCCCGCTGGGCTGGTACGTCAACACCAGTGCGGACCACTTGCTGCTGGTTCCCAGCTTGATGGCCGCCGTAACGTCCGACCCGGTTCAAATCATGATTGGCGGACCACCGGCGAAAATTGAACGAGCTGAAGTGCTGCTGCGCAAGTCCGAAGCCGCCGAGTCAATTCAACTATCCTGGACGCGTTATCCCGAGCGCAATATCGCCATCTTCGACATCATGAATCGCGGCTGCTGCAAAGGGCAGGCGTTAAAGTTCTGGGCTGATCACTGCGGAATTCCGGCGAGCGATGTGATGGCGCTGGGCGATAACTTCAATGATCTCGAAATGCTGGAGTTCGCCGGACTGCCCGTGGTGATGGGAAATCACATCGACGGACTGCCCCGGAATGGCTGGGCGATCACCGATCACTGTGATGAGAGCGGCGTGGCGTGTGCGATTGAAAAGTTTGTGCTGAACAGCTAACCCTGATTTCTCAACACACTTTTGAAACGTGGGACCCTGAGCTTTGCCCTTGCGGAGCCGTGCCGATCATTATGAGTGCCCCCTGCTGAGAACAGACTGTTGAGGGACACGGAGCGAAGCCTTGGAGTGCGTGCAGCTTGCTGCCGCTTTCCTTTTCGCAAGCTTGCTTGCAAAAATCGGAATCATCACTTCAATCCTCATGCATCTTACCTGGATGCATTTCTGCCAGCGACCTTGCGAGAATTCCGCCACATTTTCGGCTCATCGTTCCAGATCGATTGCCAGCGAGCAAGCTGGCTGGCAGCAAAAGCGGCAGCAAGCTGCACCCACCCCAAAGCTTCGCTCGGAATTTGAGCGATGGGAAATCCACACTGGCATCAGCCAGGCTGTTGATAAATCCGGGCTAAGGCAGCCTGCACCGTAATCCCGCCAAGTCGCTGTATTCAATTCAAAAATACCCAATCGGTTCGAGTAAATTCACTTTCTTGATGGCATTGAAGACTTCGCTGGCGGGAATGGCCTTGATTTCACCTCGGTCGAAAGCATCGATCCGATCTTCCGCTTCCTGCCCCCACAATTCGTCGATTTTGCGGTCGGGGCAAGAATCGAGACTTGCAAGAAGAATGTCGATCACTTCCGCCCGCTCGGAAGGCGGCAGTGACAATGCTTCTTCCAATGCTTGCGTGCCTTTTTTTGACATGGCCGATTTTTCTTCTCCTCGATCGTATTCTAGCATTTTTGAGCAACCTCTATCGGCTTCCCGTCTGCACCCCAGCAAAGGGCATACGTACTGATGACTGATGGCTGAAAGCTGACGACTGTCAATGCTGATCAATGATCTCGGTTCCCGCGGGCGCGGTGAAGCGGAAGAGGCTGGTGGGCAGGGACGGATTGCGCTCAATGTGGCTGAAGCGAAAATCCATGCGGCTGTGGTCGGGGTAATTCACCACCAGCCGGCGCATGTCGAATTGCGGGCTCAGTTCAATCAGGACGTCGGTGTACTCTTCGGCAAACTCTTTCTTGGGATAGGCGCGCAGCACGTGATCGCCGGAGTCGTGATCCAGTGCCGCATCGGCCAACTCCACCTGGGCAAAGACGCGCCGCAGATTCAGCCTTGTGAGTAGCAGCTCAAAAGGGATGCGAAAGTCTCCACTCGATTTCATCGACGTGCGCGTCAGTTGGTGCTCCTCAGGAATGTAGAGTGACACCTCCTTGCCGTCGGAAACAAACAGCTTCTCCATGGGGCGTTGATAATCCCAGCGCATCAGCCCGCCGCGGGCAAAAGCCACCTGCCCCGCCTCAATGCGCGTCCGTCCTCCCAGCGTGTAGGTCTGATTAAACTCCGCCCGCAGGCCGTGAACATCGTGATAGCTGGATTCAAACTGCTGAACATAGGCATTGGCGGCGGCCGTTGGCGCGGGGGTTTGCGCGAACGATGGGACGGCAAGGCAGCAAAGCAGGAGCATCATCAGGCAACCCTTTGGAGTGCGGCCGCGAAGCTGCCGCTTTTCCATGTTGGCAATCAACCCGGCAGACAATTTTAGCGCGAATGAAAAGCGGTAGCTGGCGCGACCGCACTCCAAAGCGGGGTTCTCCCGCCATCGATCGATTGCCGCGCCGGCGTTATGGTTTTGGGCTTTTAGCATTGGGTGAATTTGCTGTGATCCGCTTCAGCGCGGCTTGCGCCTCCTGATTGAGTGGGTCTACATTCAAGCCGGCCCGATACTCGGTCAAGGCTTCGGCATTGCGGCCCTGCGCCTCCAGAATGGCCGCCAGCCCAAAATGGCCGCGCGAATCGAATACTTCCAGCCCAATCGCCTGGCGATAGTCACGCTCAGCAACGTCACGCTGCCCCTCCCGCAAGGCTATGTCTCCCACTGAATCGAGGGCTGCCGCATTGGGAATGCTTGAAATTGAAGCTTGATACTGCGATGCGGCTTCCTGCAACCGCCCGGCATTGAAATAGAGTTTCCCCAACTCGTTTCGCGCCTCAATATTGAGCGGCGCAAGCGCCACGGCCGCTTGCAACTGGGTCTCCGCCTCCGAGTTCTTTCCCATATCTTCGTAAAGCCGTCCGAGATTCAAGTGCGCGTCCGTGTAATTCGGGCGCAACCGCATCGAGCGCTCAAAATACGCAATCGCTTCGTCATTCTGCTTCCTGCCGGCGCAAACCAGGCCCAGATTGTTGAGAAGCTGGGCGTTATCAGGGGCAAATTGCAGCGCCTGTTTCCACTCACGCTCCGCATCGCCGGGCCGCATCAAGTTCCAGTATACCGCGCCCAGATTCAGGCGAAGGCTCCCCGCTTCCGGCACGTCCGCCAGGGTGACCCGGTAATAAGTCTCATCATTACGCCAGTCGCGATTGCGGGTGACGATTCGGGCAAACGCCAGCGCTGCCAGCACCGCCAATCCCGTGGCAAAGGCCACCTGCCACATGCGCGGGCGAGCTTCATTTCGCTTCCAAACATCAAGAATCCACCACGCCGCCACCCAGCAAAAACCGACAGAGGGAAGATAGAGATATCTTTCCGTGAAGACATTGGGCCCCAGCCAGCGCGAATTCAGCACGGGAGCAATGTTGAGGAAGAACCAGATCAATCCGAAGGAGACAAGGTGGTGACGCTTCCATAAGGCAACAAAGATTAGCGCGGAAATGCCCATGGCGGCCACGCCGGCCAACACGCCGGCGTCAAGCGGCGTCACACTTTTGTGAAATGGATAGTACGCGACCAGGTGAACCGGCCAAATCGTCTTCCATAGGTATTTAAGCACCAGAGGCGGCCCGGAAAGTATGGCCTGATACCAGGTTACATTCCGCGTCAACTGCACGGGAGCGAAAGCGCCAAAAAAGCGGATACGAAACAGGACGTAGACGGGCACCAACAACCAGAGTGAACCGTAGCGCGAAACCTTCTGCCGCCAGGTGGTGGTGGCGCGGTCGTCGCGATAAAAGTGCTCAAAGGTCATGGCCAGGAGCGGCAGCGTCACCGCCTGCTCTTTGGAGAGCAGGGCCAGAACAAAGCTCACCACCATGCCCAGCTGCATCCCCTCGGACCGTCCACCCTGCGGCCGGGCGCCGGCGAGGAAAAACCAGAAAGTCGCGAGGTAGAACACCGCGAGATCCAGATCGGTTATTCCCGAAACCCAGGCCACCGATTCGGTATGAATCGGGTGCAGGGCAAAGATGGCGGCAGCAATGAAGGCCAGCCGCTCATCCTGAAAGAGCTTTTTGGAAAGCCCAAACAGCACGCAAACAATGATCGCATGCAGCACCAGATTCGCCAGGTGGAATCCGTAGGGGAGCAATCCAAACAGCTGGTAACAGAGCAGGAAGCCGAAAATGCTGATGGGACGATAGTAATTCGTCGCCCCGCGCGCGCCCAGATGCGCAAGGATTCGAGTACTGAAGATCTCCCCCACGTGGGAAAAGCTGCGGATGTAGGGATTGGTCACAACCTCATTGTTATCGTCGTAGACAAAGCCATTTTGCAGCGTATTGAAGTAAGGAGCGATGGCCAAAAAAAGCAGCAGCGCCAACAGCCAATTGGTAGCTTTGGACGGGGCCTGCGGGGCTGCGCAACTTGTTGTCCCGTGATTGGTAACTGCCGGTGGCTCCATTAGCAGCGCCCCCCATCGTTCCCCGCTCTGTGCCACGGGCTGCCTGCCCCGTTCCACCGGGGTTTCGCCCGTGCCCCTTCATGCCATGACTCGACCCGGTGGTTTGGATTGGAACGGCCATGGCACAACTGCGCCATCGCTTCTCTCATCGAACGTCCTTCCTTTTTGGCGGGCCTTCCACAGCCTGCGCTCTGGGCAGCCAGGGCAGCTTTTCCGCCCAGCTTGCTGGAATGGCCAATGAAACCGGTATTTCACCAAAATGGCGGAAAAGCCAATTGGCCAGTACAAACGAAAGCGGCGCCAGAATCAATCCTGCCACAACATCAATCAGGTAGTGGTAGCGAAGGTAGACGGTGGACACCCAAAGGCTGAGGATGAGCGGGGAGAGAATCCAAAACAGCTTTTTGGAATTCCGGTAGGCATAAAGCCAGACCACAAAGGAGATGGCCACATGCAGGCTGGGAAAGACATCGCGCCGGATTCGGGCGAAGTCCATAAAATCAACCTCGTGATTCAGCATCGCCAACCCTTGATGCAAGGGAACCGTGTACTGATCGCGCAGGGTATAAAGGGGGCCAATGGCGGGAACCAGCAAGTATCCCATCAGCCCAAAGAACGAGACCACCATGATGCCGCTCATCATTTCGCGAAAGGGCTTGCGGCCGCGCCACCCATAAATGAATAAGGCCACCAGCGGGATGTTAATGAGGTGATAGAAATAAGCAAATGTCATCCACGTGGTCAGCCCGGGGGAAATGAAGCGCTGCAACGCCAGGCTGGCTTGAAAACCAAAGAGCCGCTGGTCAATCGCGATCAATGCCTGGTCGCGATCCGTGGTGACCATGAGCAGCGTGGCGTCGCCCCACAACGTGTAATACATCAGCAGAATAATTAGAAAAGGAAACCAATCGCGGATGATCTCCCAAAACGGCCGGATAAAATCCCAAGGGCCTTCATATCCTTCAGCGCGGTGCTCGTTTCCCGCCATGAAGTAATGGACCATCTCCTTGGCCAGCAAAAGCGTGACGGCTGGAATGATGATCAGAACGTCGGCGGGACTGAAATTGCCGGCCTTCAGCCCGCGGTAGACAACGCGCAGGAGGAGGTTGATCAGGAAAAAAGTAAGGGCAACCAGATCCTCCAGCCGCAGTTGGAACTTGAGGCGCGGACTACTGGCCATAAAGCCCTTTCAGCGCCTCAAACCGCTGCCGCGCGGAAGGATCGAAAGGAAACTTTGCTGTTTCATCCAGCGTGGCAATCGCCCGCTGCCGGTCGCCACCCAGATAATAGGCGCGCGCCAGATTTTCCACCGCGGCTTGATTGTTGGGGAAAATCTGCAGCACGGCCAGAAAGCTCTGCTGAGCCTCGGGATACTTCTTCTCTGCCGTATAAGCCCATCCCTGCAACACATAGGGCGCGGCATAAGAGGGGTTCTGGCGAATCAGGCGAAGCGTGGTGGCAATCACTTTGTCATACTGGCCCAGAAAGAACGCGCAGAGCGAAAACTGGTAATCATCCTCTTCATCCAGGCTGCCGCCGCTTAAAGCGGTCATGGCCGGCTCATCCTCAAGCACGGAATCGAGTTGATGCAAGCTCATCTTGGTACGCATCAGCGTATGCCAATAGCTCAGGTTGTTGGGACGCATTTCGACCGCCTGGATGGCGTTGGCATAGGCCTTTACCGGGTCGCCGCGCCCCAGGTTGCTATTGCTGCTCCACATGTAGACTTCCGCCGCCACATCATTGCCGGCAAACCAAGCTCCCAGTCCCGCGAAGATCAGGATCAAGGCATAGAGGGCGGTCTTCATCCAAGCCTTGGTGACCACGAGCGAAGAAACTGCCTTGGCGGCAACCATTCCCAAAAAAACCAGCCCCAGAACTTTGGCAGCTTCCCAGAAAATGAATCGGATGATTTCCACAATCATTCACGCTGACCCTTTGCGATTTCTTGCCGGGGTTAATGCCGGCACGTGCTGCGTTAGCTACTGATTGTTGCAAAATTGAGTGGCNNAGAGTTAGATTGAGACTGCGCCCTCGCCCCTTTGGGGGAGAGGGGTGGGGTGAGGGGGTCTTGGCCACTATGTCCTGTAAAGCTCTGTAGTGAAGTCGAACAACTTCTTCGACTCCTTCGACTTTTTAACTTCTTTAGCGCTTTCAACTTCTTTGACCCCTCCAACCTCTCAACTTCTTCAACTTTTCGACTTCTTTAACTTTTTCAACTTCCGTTCTTTTTACTCCCCCATCCCCAAATCAATCCGGGTTTTCGGACCCAACTCGGCTCGGCCGTCCGGGCCGATTACAAAAGCTTCTCCCGATGCGTCCAGCGGCACACCGCGCAAGTAGCCGGCCGCCACCAAATCATGAAACGATCGAGGCGCGCGCCCCTCTTTCCGCTGATAGAGCGCGATTAGATCGTTGAGCTTCCTTAGAGCTTCCTGCGCATCCAGGGCGGCGAGGTGCATTTGCGCGCTGTGGCGCATCGCCTCGTTCTCAGCGCTCCGGGAAATCTCCGACCATAGGACGCGGCTGGTTTGTACTTCGCCACCCTCAGCCGCCACGGACGCCGCCAGCACGCGCATCCACGGCATTGCCCCGGGGCGCTCGCTTCCTGTTTGGAATGCACGGGCCGCGCGCGCATAGTCCTTCACGTCCCAATAATAGATGAACCCCAGATCCTCCCACATTCGCCAATAGTCGGGATTGGCCACAATACCGCGTTGCAGCAGGTAAATGGCCCGCTGCGGATCCCCCGCGCCTTCTGGCGGCCTTCCCGCCAGAAAGAGTGACCCGAACCGGTAGGCAATCAACAAATGCGGGTCAAGGTCAGTGGCCGTGTCAAGCAAGGTCCCCAGCAAGGCGAAGTCTTTGGCATGGGCCAGCCGATGGCGTCCATAATATTGCACGGCGCGGGTCCAGTAAATGGCCGCCATCAAGCCCGAATATCCGCCAGCCAGACGTGAAACCCGCGACTCAGACGGCAGCAGCATCAATTCTTCGTGCTGGCTCTGCCCCGGCCCGAATTCCCTGTCAATCATCTTCTGAAGCGGATACAAACCAAGCAGGCCACCCGCCATAATCAACAAAAGAAAAGTCCGAAGTCCGAGGTCCGGGGTCCGAGGTCGGCGGTCTTTTGCGTCGGACTTCGGACCTCGGACTTCGTACTCCAAGGGTCGGACATCGGATTCCGGACCGCGGACGGGTTTCATTGAAACTCCCGTTCCTCGAAGATCAAAATCGCTGCCGAAAGCATGATGGCGATATACAGGAGTGCGTAGCAGGTGTTGGCGATGATGAATACGCTGGGAATCCTCACGCCGTGCGCCACCTGGTCAATGACATTGAAGTCTCCAAAGTTAGGCAGAACATAGTAGAGAACGGCGGTGGCTTTTTCCAAGAGGGGACTGCCACTGCCCTGGCCAAACCAGCGAATGTCATTGGAGAAATTACCGATTACGAAGAGACAAAACGTAAAGACCGCGGACATGATCGACGTTGAAATACAGGAAAAGAAGATTGCCACTCCCACGACAATAGCTAATTGCAGCAAAATGAAGTAAATAGCAATCAGAAGGGCAAAATCTCCCGACGTCAGGCTGCCTTTCTGAACAGCCAGGGCCAGATAGAAGCCTGCCGCCATAATTACCGTATTGACAAAAAGTGTCACCAACAACCCAGCATATTTTCCGAGTATAAATTCTGCACGAGTAACGGGCTTGGACAGAATGTTGAAAATCGTCCGGCGCTGGATCTCCTTTGAAACCAATCCGATACCAATGAATATGGCGATGATCAGTCCGAACACGGAGATGGCGCTCAGGCCGAGGTTGACGAGGATGATCCTTTCCACGCCCACGGAGATGCTGCCCATCAGGACCGCCGCGCCAATCATAAGGAAGGCAAAAACAATGAGGTTATAGAGCACGCGTTCGCGCACCGACTCCTTGAATGCCCCCAGCGCGATGGTCATGATTCGTCGCATAGTTAAGTTGAAGTCCGAAGTCCGAAGTCCAATGGCAGCCGATCCATCAAAAATGTCCGAAATCACCTGCTTCTAGGGTTCAAACCTCTTTACTGCCGACTTGCGGTCGACCTTGGCCATATCTTTCACGAGCTTGATTGACGTACCCCATCGGGCGAAACCTTGGACAGGAAATAGTCCTCCAAAGACATTTTCACCGGGTTCAAGGAGATTACTTTCACCTTTGCCTGAAGGCAAACTGACAGGACTTTTTCGACGCTGGCCTCGTCTTGGATTTCCAACCTGACTCGATCACCTGTCCGCACCACGGATAGAACCAGAGGAGTTATCTCCTCCAGAACCGCGGAAGCGGGATTCTCCAGGGTTAGTTCAGTCAGCGCGGCTCCCAGACTCAAAATCTGGCGGAGTTCGCCACAACCCTGAAGCTGCCCGCCATTCAGGATGGCAACGCGGTCGCAAAGGGCCTCCGCGTCGGACAAGATGTGAGTGGAGAAAAAGACGGTTTTGCCCTCAGCGCGCAGTTGCAGAACCAGGTCACGAACTTCGCGCCTGCCCACGGGGTCGAGCCCGGACATCGGCTCGTCCAGGAATACCACATCGGGATTGTTAATCAGTGCCTGGGCAATGCCCGCGCGCTGAACCATCCCTTTGGAAAAACGCCGCAAGGGGACATGCCGGGACTTGGAAAGTCCAACACGATCAAGGAGCCGGTCGACTCGTCGGCGCAGTTCGTCCTTTTGCAGTCCAAAGAGCCGGCCCGAGTAGTGCAGAAGCTCTTCTGGCGACAGATGTTCATAAAAATAGGGGTTTTCCGGCAGGTAGCCGATGCGCTGGTGCATGGCGGTGTCGTTCAATTCCCTGCCCAGGATTCGCGCCGTCCCGGAAGTGGGAAAAACCAACCGGAAAAGAACTTTAAGCGTGGTCGTTTTTCCGGCTCCATTAGGACCCAACAAGCCGAAAACTTCCCCCGGCTCCACCTGGAGATTCAGGGAATTCAAAGCCCGCTTGATGCGGGTATTCCAAAACCCCACGCGATATTCTTTTGTCAACCCACTGATTTCGATGGCATGCATAGAGCTGAACCACGGACGGTTCAATGTCACCCATTTTATGCGACATCCGGTGCCTGGTGGGCACGCGAGGCAGCCATTATACCTAACCTTGGCGAGAGGCTGTACAGTAACCTTTCATGGCAGCGCAAATCTCTTCAAAGCCGACATTCAAACCCACAACTGAAGACCGCCCAAGGCGGGAAAAGGCGAAGATAAGCCGGGATTCCCCGGGCTATTCGCCCAAGCAACCCAGGGCTCAGGGCAGAAATGGAAGAGGTCAGTGGAGTGGAAAATTTCCACGCCAAGGATATCCGCTCGAGGCTTCGGAACAGTGTTGTGCATCAGGAATCCGGAGTGTGGATAGAACAGTGACAGGACCGTTCACCAAAAAAATGAGGGGAGTCATGCGACTCCCCTCGGGGTAGAGCTTTCCTTGAACCTGAACGAATTAGCCAGCGATTGGCGAATCCGTGGATCCAGCCGTGGTGGTCGAGTTCTGACGGATCACGCCAGACTGGTCAGTGTAGTAGTAGTTTGTGCCAGTCGAACTGGTGATCGGAACGGCGGTAAAGGCGTAAGTGTTGATGCGTCCGGTGGTATCGGTTGCGCCCGGCGAATAGGTGAAGCTATATCCGCTCTTGGAGCCCAATGCCAAAATGCTGTCAATCAATCCAGCTGCGGTGGAGGTGGGGTTGGCGGCGCCGGCAGGAGGAGCTAGATAGCTCAACGTTGCCGTGAATCCAACGTTGTAGGTGGAAGAATACGTAATCTCAGCAGTGTTCAGTGTGCGCAATGAACCGACGGCTGAGGCCTGGTTAGCTGCAATTCGCGAACGAAGCAGGTTGGGGATGGCGATGGCGGCGATGATCAAAATGATCGCCACGACGATCAACAGTTCGATTAGAGAGAAACCCTTGGTACTCTTTTGCATTCAATCCTCCTCGGCAAGTTATGGTAAGACTTGGAAATTTCCATGTATTACTCACCTCTCATAAGGCAACTTGGCTTCCAAGAACCAAATTAATCATCTTCTCCAACGAGAATCAAATTCTGCTTATTTATCAATAGGTTAAGAAAATCTTTACAAATCGTCAGACATCCAACGACATCGATGGAAGCTTCGGTGCCGCTTTTTGTCGTATCTTACTGACATTTACCGTCATACTTGGAAGATGCAGTAAGTGCCAGGCAGGGACAGAAAGGGACTATTTTCCCCCCGTTTCTTCTTTTCGTTCGAACCAGAGATTTCCCACCACCTGTTTGAAAGGAGTGGGGTTAAGAACGAAGGAACGATCCCTCGCAGTCACGTCGATGCGAGGTCGAACTGACACACCCCGGTTCAAATGGATCAGTGGGGTGAAAGCCAAAGGGTCTATTGGAAGGTCGCACGTGATCGCCTCCCAGATTGGGTTTAGACCATTTTAAGTGGTTAGTAAAGATTAGCGGGGATTTCATGTGAAGGAACAAACGGCAAACCAGGTTTGAATACTGCAGAAATGATGAAGGGGAGCCCTTCGACTCCCCTTCGCTGATCAAACGATTGCAATGTCTCCGAAGCTTAGCCGGCGATCGGAGAGTCTGTGGAACTGGCTGTGGTGGTGGAGTTCTGGCGGATGACACCAGACTGGTCGGTGTAGTAGTAGTTGGTGCCCGTCGAACTGGTAATAGGAACAGCAGTAAATGAATAGGTGTTGATGCGGCCGTTCGAATCAGTTGTTCCAGGCGAATAGGTGAAGCTATACCCGCTCTTGGAGCCAAGTGCCAGAACGCTGTCAATCAGGCCAGCGGCAGTGGAGGTTGGGGCGTTGCCAGTAGGATCCGGGGCCAGATAACTCAAGGTCTGGCTGAAACCGACGTTGAACGTGGAGGAGTAGGTAACCTCTGATGTATTGAGTGTGCGCAAGGAACCTACAGCCGATGCTTGGTTTGCCGCGATACGTGAGCGCAGCAGATTGGGGATCGCGATGGCAGCGATAATCAGAATGATCGCAACCACAATCAAAAGCTCAATCAGTGAAAATCCTTTCGAACTTTGCTTCATTTATTCCTCCTTAAGTGATAATTCCGTTAATAGCCGTGAACCTCTGCAATTGTTGTCGATGCTACATAGAGCAGGTCTCTCTCCAACTCCTTGCAAATGAAATATTTTTCATGTCCCCCCAAACCCTTTGTTATCAGCGAGTTGCTCTTCTGAGAATTCAAGGTAAGCGCGTTGGTGGTCGCTATTGGCCAAGATTCGTCCAATTGTTTCAAATTAATTGACAAATACTGTCAGTACAAATCTCTGATTTTGCGGCGGGAAACATTCTCAGTCCCCAAGAGGCTACCGATTGTTTCGCCGCGCGAGGGTCAATGGGAAACAAAACTTCCTGATCCTTGAGGGGGCGCAGCCGGAGATCCCTTTTTCTCCCCCGCCATCGCCGCTTCAACCTCCATGGCTTGCTCGCGGGCTGAAGTGTTCCCGGGAGCAATCTCCAACTCCTCGTGGAATTCGGAGAGCGCGCCGGGCAGATTGCCCTGCAATTTGAAGATAACACCCAAGGCAAAATGGTAGTGGTCCGCATCAGGCCGGATTGCAATCGCTCGCTGCACATTGGCGGCGGCGCCGCTGATATCACGCTCCTTCAATTTCGTCAGGCCAAGATAAAAGAAGCCGTCAGGGCGAACGGCATCAATCTGCACCGCACGGCTCAGAAAATGATCCGCATCGGAGAGCTTGCCGGTAAGATAGTAGGCGTAGCCCAAGTTGTAATTTACATCCCAGTTGTCCGGCTGGGTAGGCCAGATTTGCTGATATATCTTGATAGCTTCATCCAAGTGCCCCTGGCTCCCCAGCAAGCCCGCCAAGTCCAGTTGTGAGCTGTGCCCCTCGGGCGACATCGAAGTAACGTAGGTAAAGAACTTGGTCTCATCAGCGTAACAAGCCGTGGCTTGGTAAATCCCAACCATCATGACCGATCCGATAATCCCCACAAGTCCGAGCTGAAGAGCAGGTTGCCCCAGCAATCGACTGCCAAAATCCAAACGCCTAAGACCCATCGCCACCAGCATGGCAAAGCCAAACGAGGGCAGGTAAAGATAGCGGTCGTGGACAAGGTGCCCTTCAATGAACGCCCTCAAGTTCAAGACGGGTAAAATGGGCACAACCAGCCAGATAATGGCCACCGACGCCTGGGCGGATCGCTTGGCCCATACCCAGAGTCCCGCCGCTCCAATCAATACTGGAATCGCTGGCAATAAGACATGATGCAAGTCGATCTGAGAGTAAAACACCCTTGTGTAAAATGGACTGAGCTGCGTGGGCCAGAACAAATGTTGAATGTAAAACCAGAGCACAGACGGCCACGTCAGGAACATGCTGAGATAAGAGTTTGACTCCTTCGTGTTCTGAAATCCCTTCAGAGCGAGGATTCGCGCCAGCATATAAGCGATAAAGAGGACTAGATAAGGAGCAACGATCTTACCCGCGTCCAGCAAGCGGATCCGCGAGGTGCTCCACCAGGAATCGCCTCGCCGCTCGCTCCAAAGAAGTTCGCAAGCAAAGATGATAAGAGGAAGCACCACCGCAGTCTCTTTGGAAAGACAGGCCAGCGCATACAGGACGAGCGATGCCACCAGATAGACTCCCGCGCGCTTGGGTTCAGCACGCTTCTTGAGGTAGCAAAGGTAGGAGGCAAACAGAAATAAGGCAAACAACGGTTCGGTGACACCGGAAATCCAGGCGACGCCTTCCGCATGGGTGGGGTGCAAGCCGAAGATCAGCGCGGTGAAGAGCGCTGCCAATCGATCCTCCAGCAACCGCACCGCGGTAAAATAGACCAGCAATGTAACCCCAACGTGACAAAGAACCGTGCAAAGGTGCCATCCCCACGCGTTAAGTCCAAAGGCCAGATACTGCAACCGGAACCAGAGTAGAAAAACCGGGCGGTAAAAGGTGCCGCGAAAAACCGGATGCTCAAACGCCCAAACGTCAGCTGTAAAGTACCGGGGTAGATACTTCCAGGAGCGCAGCCAGGTGTTCCCTAAAATCTGGAATCGATCGTCGTGAACGAACGTGAACCAGAGCGTGTTGAAGTAGGCGAGAAATACCAGGCCCAGGATGAAAGCCAATGCCAGCATTGCCGCCCGATCACTGAGCGGAGCACCAGGGAGTTGTTGTTTTGGTGCCGGCCTTCCCACTTGCACTTCATCTGATTTCGATTCCAAAACTCGCCTCGTAACAGTTGGATTGGTCATACCAGTGGGCATGTATTATGCCATGGCCAGAGGGAAATGACAGGGTGACGCGAAAATCGGTTTGTTGAACGAGATTCGAATTTCAAGCTTTTGCAGGGAAAAGGTAGGGAATATGAAACGCCAATCGTGTGGCAATTAAAGGACGTCATTTCGCGACAATTGCGATCATTTCAGCACAAAATGTCGTTCAACTACGTGCATTTGGGTGAAAAATGTCACTCGCCCGGCAGGCAAAATGTCTGCGTTTTGTTTGTTTTCATACAGATAGTGGCTTTGTTCGTCGTTTCTAACATCTTTTTATTGCAACCTCGCCCCAACCTAACTTTTTGTCCATAATCGGACTCCGTGCCCGCAACTGCAACGGACAATGTGTCGGTCTCAAACTCCGTTTTTGCCAGGGCAATTCGTACAGGCCGATCGTGACTTTGGAGATCCTGCGGGGGGAGCGACATGAAAGAGGCCTTCATTGCATTTCTAGCCTATACCTAAAGACCCAATTTGTCAAGAGACAAAGTATCCCCCGCCTTTTCCGGAGAGCCTTGGAAACATCTCAAGCACTTGACTTCCGGCATTGGCGCTCGTAATGTTTCGCTTCACTTTTCCCGGGATGCCTCAAGGCCCCAATGGAGATGAAAATGCGCATTCTTCAATTCATAATAATGCTGAGCCTTTGTGCCGCCCTTGCCAAAGGTCAGAACGCCACTGCCCCGGAGCCCAGGCTAAGCGGCGAGACGTTGACGACAGATCAGATCGCTATCTATCGAGTTATCCTCAAAGAATACGCGAACGATCCCGAAGGCGCCCTTAACCTCGCCAACCGGACGGAGCCGCTCCATATGGACTCATCTTTCAAGCCGGCTTGCTCAACCGCGATCGACCCAGTTTCAGGCAAGAAGGCTGCATTGGATTTGCACCAGATCGGTCCGGAAGTGACGCAAAATCTGAAATTCAAATTGGTGGATCCCGGCAAGCAACAACGGCTTATCGATCAAGGCGACCCACAAAATCTCGTCCGAAGGGGCATAAATGGTGGAGAGGTCAGTGATAAGGAGCTGGGTGATTCAGTAAAGCAGGCGTTCGCCCACGGCATGATCTGGCTATCAGAGATTGCGTTCGACAAACAACATCATAAAGCCGTGGTCAGTTTTGCATTCGTTTGTGGAGGTCTTTGTGGAAACGGAAAGATAGCTCTTTTCGAACTCATCAACGGGAAGTGGAAAGAAATTGACACTTGCCAGGAGTGGGTTTCTTGAGTACTGCCCGGCGGCGCGGCATCATCCCTGCTCCACGATTCCGTCGTCCTCCCATTGATGGCCACAGGCGTCGCAGGCCCAACTATTCTTCGCGATCGCTGAGGCATTCTTCCCGTCTTCCTCCACGAGACCCTGAAAGATGACCTCCTGTGAATTGCACTTGGGGCAGGAAATGGAAAGCTCCCCTTCATCCGAGGAGTTCGCGTCTGGCTCAGGAGGCATCACACGACGGAGCCCGTCCTGGGCGAACCGCGCCTGGAACTTCATCACCTTGACTTCAATCCCACCGTCGTAACCACCCTTGAAGTCGCCCACGCTTTCAACATTGTCGGGACCCAGAAAGGACTTAATTCCAGCTGCATCGAGGATGCCCATGATATCTCGCGCTTTCTCGGAATCCGTCACCACCCATATGGCCACAGGGTCATATGCGTGTGGGTCGAGTTGGGGCATAACCTTGTCACCACGTTGGTACGGGTGCGCTGGATTATCTTCGGAAGCGAGTGCTTCCGCTTCACTGCCCGGCGGGTGAAAGGGTGCGTCGGGATCCGAAAATTCTCTTTTCAAGACGTGTCGCGCGATTTCAACAGGGGTGGCATGTTCCGTCTGCGAATCCAAGCCGCGCCTAGCCACCTCCGCCCGCAGAACTTGTTGAGCGATCTCGGTAAGGTCATCGATGTTCTCTGCCATGGATTCAATGCGGCTGTCGCTAAAATCGGCGTAAAGTTCCTGGAGCTTGCGATATGCGTCGGAGTGATTGGTGTATTCCATAGTGACCCGAACTTTACGCGAGCCACGGGCTCCACGTCAATCATGAAGAGTAACTCCCTCCCCTTTACGACGGCGATACTGGGCGGGACACGCGCGGCACGTTACATAACACACATCACACCCGCACTGGCAGTGCGCCGACTACCGTGTTAGACTCCCACGCGTTTATCGATATAGTCTGGGGAGGGAAACATATGCATCGCAAATTGGCTTCGCCAACCTTCGTTCTTTTCACCTTCGCCATCCTTAATCCTGCGCTCAAGGCACAAACCAAAACCACCGACGCCTTGGGGCATCCCTGGTACCAGCATGCGGTGTTTTATGAAATCTATCCCCGCAGCTTTATGGATAGCAATGGCGACGGTATAGGCGACCTGAAGGGCATCGCCTCCAAGCTCGACTACCTGCATGCGCTGGGGGTAGATGCCATCTGGATTGCCCCCTGCTTCCCTTCCCCCCAGGTGGATTTTGGTTACGACGTCTCCGACTACGAAAACATTGACCCCATGTACGGCACACTGGCCGACTTCGATCGTCTGCAAAAGCTGGGGCAGGCGCATGGCATCAGGATCATTCTCGATTTCGTGGTGAACCACACCTCAGACCAGCACGCCTGGTTTATCAATTCGCGGTCCTCGCGCACTTCAGAAAAGCGCGACTGGTACATCTGGCGCGACGGCAAAGGCAAGAACCCACCCAACAACTGGATCTCCACTTTCGGCGGGCCGGCGTGGAAGTGGGATAGCTTCACGAATCAATACTATTACCACTACTTCTATGCCCAGCAGCCTGACTTGAATTGGCGCAACCCCGCCGTGGTGTCCGCCATGTACGGTACCTCCGAGTGGTGGTACAAGCGCGGCGTGGCGGGCTTCCGCCTGGACGCCGTTGACACCCTGTATGAAGATCCCAACTTGAAGGACAACCCGGTATTGCCCGGCAAGAACAGCCTGGGCGATCCCAATCTCGACAACAAGTACAACGACAAGCTGCCGGAAGTTCACACGGCGCTGCAAGGTTTGCGGACGGTGGCCAACAAATACGGCGCGGTTTTGATTGGCGAAACCTGGACGGAGGATGTGGCGGAGTTGAAGACCTACTACGGCGCCGGGCACAACGAACTCCAGATGCCCATGGACCTGATGATGACCGACCTCAAGTTTTCCGCGCCGGTCTTCCGCAACCACATCAAAGCCGTGGAGGCGGCGGGCAAGTGGCCAGTCTATGTGATCAGCAACCATGACATTGTCCGGGCTTGGAATCGCTATGGCGACGGGCTGCACAACGATCAGATCGCGAAAGACATGGCCGCCCTCTATCTGACGTTGCGGGGCACGCCCATCATGTACTACGGCGAAGAGATTGGCATGCAAAACAACGATCCCAAGCGCCGCGAGGACGTGAAGGACCCCATCGGGCGACTGGGATGGCCCCAAGAAAAAGGCCGCGATGGCGAACGAACACCGATGCAGTGGAATGGCAGTCCCCAGGCCGGATTTACCAAGGGCACTCCATGGAACCCGGTGGCGCCGACTTATAAGACTTACAACGTTGCCGATGAATTGAAAGACCGGAATTCAATCCTGAATTGGTATAAAGGCCTTCTGGCTTTGCGGCACACCAACCCGGCACTGCTGGAGGGCAGCTACATCGCGCTGAATCAGAATGATCCGAATGTGATGTCTTACCTGCGGAAAACCACGAACCGCGCGGCGATTGTGGTGATCAACATGTCGGCGTCGCCGCAAAACATAAACTTTGATTTGTCGGGTCAGGGACTCGGCGCCTCGGCCACGACATTAATGACGACGCAGGCTTCATTGAAGAATAACTCGTCAGTTCAGCACCTGGCCCTGGAACCGTTCGCGGTTTATGTCGCCGAGGTGAAGAACAAGTAGGTGCGGTTCGCGAACCGCCCCTACGAAACCACGGTCACATTGCGGCGGCTGATGGTGGGGCTCCAGCGTTTATTGGGCCACACTGCGGTTGCCGAAAGCACGCAGGCGCCGGGCTTGGCTGGAGTTTGGAGATTTAAAACGTAGGTCATCTGCCCCAGCGGGGGGATTTCAAACTGCGTTTCCACGCTGGAAGTAGCGGCCCCTCCGGCGGTGGGAGAGAATGTCAACGTCAAGTGTCCACGCGCAGTTTCATACTCATCGTTCACCATCATCACATGAATCCGCTGCGATTGACTCGCCGGAAGCTTGGGCTTCCAGGAGTCGATGTAGACGCCCAGCGGCTTGAAAGCTTCCCTTACGTACTCCTCATAGTGCGGCTGAAATTCCAGCGTTTCCGGATTCGAGAAGTTATCGCACGTCACCGAGTGCTGAAGGTCGGCGTCAAGGTAGGCAAGGTACAGCACTCCGGCATAGTAGCGGAAGGCGCGCCAGAACTCCGTTAAGCCTGCCAGCAGATAGGCGCGTAGGGCGAAGCGCTGGTCCGCCGAGGCATCGGGCCCCACGAGATCATCGAAGAATTTCCGGGTCCAGAAGACAGGTGTCCCGTCGCGTTTAAGGAACAACGTATCATATTCATTCAGGATGGCCGCGTGGCCCGATGCTGCGGCGTTCCGGATGGGCGGGCCTTCCATGTTTTCGAGAGCCCGCATATCGTAATACGGCGGCGCACCGGCAAATGAAAAGATGTACGGATGATCCTCATAACCATCGCCCGGCCCCTGCGGCATACTGTAACCATTGTCCCAGGGGCGGTTTGAGAGGTCGAGAGTGCGCACGGCGGGAATCACCTTTTCGCGCAGAGTGTCATCCCGCGTCTCATTGGAAGCGTCCCAGATCGCCACGCTCGGGTGATTGCAATTGTCCTCCACATACTCCTTGAATTCATCGATAAGCTCATCGGTCTTCCAAAGCTCATGCCGCCAGGGGTAGATGCCGCTCCAAATGGCGTACTCATATTGAAGAAGAAGTCCCACCTCATCGGCAATATCCAGCCACATTTCGGGGGCCGGACCAATGCAGATCCGCATCGAGTTCCAATTCATACGCCGGGGGATTTCGCCGAGCACTTTGCGGACCCACGCCTCTTCCCAGGGATGCTGCTTGCTCAGCGGGTCGCCAAGGAAACGGTGCAAGGTGATGTTCGCCCCGCGCATAAAGTAGGGTTTGCCATTCAGCATGGCGCGCCGCGCGACATTATCAAAGCGGAATTCACGCATGCCAAAGCGCGTCGAAACATGGTCCCCACTGGTGCTGGATTCCACAACGTAGAGGTAGGGGTTCTCCGGGCTCCACAAATTCGCGTTGGGAATCGGAATGGTCCGGGTCACGATCTTCAATTCTCCCTGTACCAAATGGACCTGATTGAGCAACGTTCTCCCTTCAAAATCATGGCCTTTCCAACTCTTAATGCACTGCATCAACGCGACGTCGGTGGCGGCACCGTAGTTGTGAAGCGTGGTTTGAACTATCACCGAAGACGATCCAATTTGCGGCGCGGCCTGGACCAATTCAATGACCGGGTTATCGCAAAGGTGCACCGAGACGCAGTCATAAATTCCCGCCGTCCAGACGGGCTTCTCCTGATCCGTGCCGGCGGGCACCCAAGTGGGTAGAGCGCCGGGATGGGCGCCAATTCGAACCAGCAGATCATTCTCCCCTTCCCAGTTGATGGCGTCCGTCAGGTTGAAGTGGCCGCGGGTGAAGCAACCCAGATGCTCGCCGATCTTTTTGCCATTCAGCCACACAGCGGTCCCAAACTGGGCTTTGTTGATGCGCAGAATCGCCACCTGCTTTTTCGTGGGAACGGTAAAGCTCTTCTGATACCAAAAATAATTCCGCTTCTGGCTGGTTCGGCCGAGAGCTCCCGTGTCGGCGGACTTCGGCATTAGGCCAAAATCGATCATGTTCAGGACATATTCGCGATTCTCATACTCGTCGACGCCGGGGAAGGTGGGGTTGGCAAGATGGGCGAGGCCGGGCACGGGCACGGTGCGACCGAAATTGGCAGGAATAGCGTCTGGGTCAATGCCCTCCTCGATTTTCCACTCGCCATCGAGCGAGATGATTTCGCGATGGCCGGACGGAGGCGGCACAGTCGGCTCCCCCGCTATGACGGGCAATCCTGCGGCAGCGCTCCCCACCAGAATCTTGGCAAAATCCCGCCGCGTGGTTTTAAACTCTTCCATTCATTCCCTCAATTCAGTCAAATTCACGCAACATGATGCGGCGTTCTAATCCTCAAACCGGGAACATGATATGCGAGGGTGGGAACGGGGTCTAGCAGGGTTTGGAATTACTCCTCCCGCCAGACCACGTAGGCGGCGAAGATCATCAAGGTGAAAAATGCGGCGGCAGTGGCGGCAAGCAGAAGCGAGGCGGATTGGCTGGTCCACACCTGGGCAAGCGAATGGAGCCACGCGCCGGTGATGGAATACTCACTCGCAGTTGGGTATCGTGGCGTGGAGGCGGAAGTCCCGGCGCGGAAAAGCCACGCAGAGATGAGGGGCCACTTCCAGACGGCCAATCCCAGCGCCGCAAATGCGCCCAGGACGCAGGCAGCCCGCTCCACCCAAACCATGGGGGCTACGGCACGATGTTCCGCCGCACGGCGGGCGGCAAGTTGCGCCTTCCACCAGACCAGTCCGGCTGAGGGCAAGCGCGTGCCAGGCTGGTCCAGCTCCGTCTTGGCCAACTCCACTTCGTGCTGAAACGCCTGGGCGGCAAACGCCACCTCGGCACACACCTCGCAAGACTCCGCATGCTGGCGAATCTCATTGCCCCAGGCAGTGGCCCAGCGGCGGGAGCGCAGCGCGTCCACCACTTCCTGTTCCCGGTCGCATTGTGAAAGCTTCATGGTTTTGCTCATCTTTCACAGACTCTTACGCGAATCAACTTGGGTCTTTGATGCCTGCCGGGGCCGACGCAGCAACTTTACCATCTTCTGCCGCGCCCGAAACAGCATCAGGCGGACGCTGGGGGCCCGGAGGCCCAGAACGTCCGCAATTTCCTTGTGGCTGGCGCCCTCGGCGTAGGCAAGCCACAGAATCTCGCGCTCCCGTGGCTTCAGCCCGTCCATGGCGCGTCCCAGATCCGAGCGCTGCTGCACATGCTCGGCCGTGCGATCATCCGCGGGCACCTGCTCAGGATCAGCCACCTCCGCTTGTTCCTGGTGCGGCAAGCGGCGCCAATGGTCGCGGGCCAGGTTGGTGGCAATGCGAAACAGATAGGCTTTCTGATAGCCGGCGTCATCGGATTTCAGTGTTGCCCGCAAAAACCGGTAATAGCTTTCCTGCGCCAGATCGTCGGCCAGCGCCGGGTTGCCCAGAATCCGGGAGAGATAGGCCCAAAGCGGGCGCGCCGTGCTCTCATAGAAAATCCGGAAGGTCTGCTCGTCCATATGGAAAGCTTGCGCGGCCGCCTCCACTCCGATCTTCGACCTTTCCAGTTCCGTCACTGTGATATCCCGGATCAACATGATTAAATTGTGCCACTAATCGGGGCCGGCAGTCAGGATTTCTTGGCCGGCCCCTCTCGCACCGCGATTATTGCCTGACGATCACTTCACTGCCCTTCGCGGTTCCGTCAATCAGACCCAGATGCTTCGATAATCCGTAAGAGATCAATGCCGAGAGAATGAAGCCCGCGCCCAGGGTCACACCCAGAGTTCCAAATATCAGCAGGACGGAGACATCGCTGGGAGCCATGTGGAACCGAATCTGAAGCAGGCCAAAACCCATCAGCAGCAACACCAATCCCGCTTGCAGCGACCATAGGATTCGGCCAAGCGGATTGGGCAATCCCCGCGAAGATGTGCCCATCGCGGGCGGGGTCCACTCCAGCAGACGCCGTCCGCCTTCGGATTGCATGTAAGCATTAAAATCCTGGCCCGAGGCAAACTTTTCGATTAACTTGCTGTGAACCTCCTCATGCATCTTAAAGCTGCGATTCCAGCGGCGATTTTCCAGCACAGTTCGAATCACCCAGGCGGCCGTCAGCAGGAAGCCAATCAGCGCACAGAGCGGAGCAACGTATCCCATAAAGTCGTTCAATTCCGACCCCGGCCGATCAACCCGCCACTCACGCGGACTGATGAAGGAGCGCGAATCCGCCTTCACCACCGGGTGGGTCTCCAGAAAGGCCTCCATCGCCGGATGGTCCTTAAGATAATTCTGGTCGCTCAGAATGTGGGGGTCCGCCACCACCTCACTGGCAATTTCCGGATGCTCGTCCAGAAAACGGTCAAGAGCGCCGCGCGCCTCATCGATGCTGGCGAGATCCTGAATGCCCGCGGGTGGTGCTTTGGTGACCTTGCCTGCTGCATCGTCCGTGATGATGGCGCCGCCACGTGCCGCCTGCTTCTGCGCACTTGCACCCGCGGGCGCGCCCAGCACGGCAATTCCAATTGCTCCCATCAAAACCATGCCCCAAAGGGCGCTGGTCCAATTCACTCTTGTCTTCATTTCAATTCCTCCCCGTCGATATCTCCTGACCTCAAACTAACATCTGGCTGGATAAATGAACCGTTACAAGGCCATCTTCACCCGATATAACGCGTGACGAGGAAATTGGTTAACAGGCTTTGGCAGGCTTTAGAAATAAAAACTGGAGGGTCATCGGATAACCGCACAGAAAGGCGTTCGGAGTGGATTCAATAGGTAGCAGTAACAATGCCATTGGGGCCGACAAACGTCAAAAAGTTGGAAAAAGTCCGGGGATTGGGACGAGAACAAAGTATGGTGAGCGGATGTGGGACTCGATAAAGGAGGCGCGTATGAAGCCCTTCAAATCATATCCCATACTTCTTGGCGTAATGGCGGAAGGAGCGGTAGGACATTTTCAAGAGGTCGGCGGCCTGGCTGCGTACGCCGCCGGCCGCTGACAGCGCGGCTTCCAGATACTCCTTTTCCAACTGTGAAACTTGGGCTTCAAAGTCCACGCCTTCGGGGGGAATCTTAACCGTATCCTGGGTGGTGGCGGAAATCCCAGTGATCGATCCGGGAAAGCTGGCCAGCTTGACGATTTGATCGCGCCCATCGCTGACGGCCACGGCATGCTCGATGGCGTTTTCCAGCTCCCGCACATTACCCGGCCAGGTCCACCGGCACACCGCCGCCAGAGCCTCCGGCTCAAAATCGCTCAAGTGTTTTCCCATCTGAAGGGCGAACTTGTGCAGAAAGTGCCGCGCCAGGGGTTCAATGTCGCTGGGGCGCTCACGCAGGGGGGGAACATGAATGGGAATCACGCTAACCCGGTAATAGAAATCTTCGCGAAAGTGGCCGCTGGCCACCATTTTCATCAAGTCGCGGTTGGTGGAGGCAATCAGCCGCACATCCACAGACACATCCGTCGAGCCGCCCAAGGGACGGACGGACCGTTCCTGGAGAACCCGTAGCAGTTTTACCTGCATTCCCAGGCTGGTTTCGCCGATTTCATCAAGAAAGAGAGTGCCGCCGTTGGCCGATTCGATGATCCCCTTGCGGTTGGACTCAGCCCCGGTAAAAGACCCCTTGAGATACCCAAACAACTCGCTTTCCAGCAGGGTTTCCGGAAATGCGCCACAATTGATAGAGATAAACGGTTTTTCCCGGCGCAGGCTGGCCTCGTGGATGGCGCGGGCCACCAACTCCTTCCCCGTTCCGCTCTCACCTGTAATCAGCACGGTGCTGGAGGTGGGCGCCACTGTGCGAACCATTTCCAGAATGGATTCAATGGGGCGGCTGTGGCCCACAATGTTTTGCGCGGCAAACACGCGCAGGAGTTCGCGGCGAAGGCGAAGGTTCTCCTCGCGCAAAGCAAACTCCTCCAGCGCCCGGTCCACCGTCAAAGCCAGTTCCTCCACCAGCGCCTCGGTCTTGACGACATAGCGATAAGCTCCCAGATTGAGCGCCGTGATGGCAGTGGATACAGTGGGTACTGCGGTAATCAAAATGAAAGGCGCGGGATTCCGGGTTTCGCGCGCGTACTCCAGCAACTCGATCCCCGACAGGTCAGGCATGCGGATATCGGAGATAATCAGGTCGTAGACCTGCGACTCAATTTTCTTCTTGGCGGCTTGGCCGTTGGAAACCGTTTCCACCAAATGGCCCTTCTTGCGGAAGGCGATTTCCAAGACCTGGCAAAGCGATTTTTCGTCATCGATAATCAGCAGTCTGGCCATTCATGTTTCCTTATCACAGGATTTCAATGGAAATCGGTAAGAGGCAGGTCGGTTTTGCGCCGTGCCAGAGTCAGGGGAAGTGCTTCTCGCGGCAAATCGATTACGAATCGCGACCCTTTTCCCTCCTGAGAATCCACCCGGATGGTCCCCTGATGTCCCCGGACTATCTGGTAGACAAGCGCCAGTCCCAGCCCCGTCCCGTCATTAAATCCCGACTGGAACGGTTCAAATACTTTTTCCAATTGTACACTGGTAAAGCCAATGCCGTTGTCGCCCAGGGTCACGCGAACGCGCTTGCCCGATTCCTCAGCCTGTGCGGTAAGCGTTCCCCCGCTGGGCATGGCTTTCAGAGCATTATCGCAAATGTTCCAGAACACCTGCCGCAGCTTGTCAGCGTCGCCGTAAAGCGTCACCGCCCGCCGTGGAAATTTACGTTCAATATGAATCTGCGGGCCGAAAAGGGGATGATGCTCCATCAGCAAAAGCGTTTCCTCCAGGATCGTGACCACATTGAGGGTCTTAAATTCATAGCGCTGGTCGCGGGAATACAGCAGGAAGTCTGAAACCAACTTGTTCAGCCTTTCCGATTCACGGCTCACGATGGCAATCAGGTTCGACTGATCGTCGTCCAGTTCGCTGATCGACTTCAACAACTTCACGGATCCCGCGATTGAAGCCAGGGGATTGCGGATTTCGTGGGCGATGCCTGCCGCCATGCGGCCCAGCGTCGCCATGCGGTCCTTGGTGCGGTATTCAACGTCACGCCGTCTTTCTTCCGTGAGATCCTGAAAGTTGTAAACATATCCCACCGCCCCAACTTCTGGCACGACGAGTGGGGACGACGAAATACCCAAAATGCGGTGTTCCCGGCGCGGATGCAGATAAGTGATTTCCTGGCGCGACAACAGAGGGGGCGATCCCTGTGTGGAAGGAATATCCTCCGCCAGGCCGCGGAAGATTGTTTCGATTTTGCCCCCTCGCAACTCATCCATCTGGCGGCCCAGGATTTCCGCCCCGGCGGGATTCAACTCCGTGATTCTTCCCTCTAGGTCCGTGCTGACCAATCCTTCACGCATGCTTTGGATGATGTTTTCATTCTTGGCTTGCAGGCTTGCCACCTGGCCGCTCTTATCCCGCAACTCACGACCGGCTTTGCGCAAACTTTCTGCCAGATAACTGGAAAGGTAGGCAACCGCGAAAAATCCGAAAAAGCTGGCGCCAATTTTTACCTGAAGAGCCGTCATCAGCTCGGGGGTGAGCATGGAGGCTGTCGCGAGGTATTGCAGCGCAGGGTATTTCGTCAATAGGCCCGGATACATTCCAGGAAGATAGACCAACTCGATCATGGCTCCCATTAGGACAAAACTGACACCCGCAACCAGAAACGCTCTTCCCCTGGGAAACAGGACGCTAGCCAGGATAATCGTGACCAGATAGAGTGAGAAATAGTTGCTCTCCAGGTCGCCCGTAACATGGACGATGACCGTGATGATAACGATATCGCAAAAGATCTGAAGGTAGGCTTGAAGGTGGTAATCTGTGCTGAGCTGATTATACATCAGGAAGAACAGGCTCAATATCAACCACAGAATGACCGCCATGCCCAGGTAGCGAACGGAGGCAGTGGTGGCACCCCCAGGATTAGTGATCTGCAGGAGGGAATAGTCAATGGCGAAAACAAAAACAATGATGACAAACCGGATCTTGATGACCCAGGGAAGCCATTCCTTGACTTCGGTGGTTGAGTTCATAATCGCAGGCGCAAGGACTGGGGGCTGGAGCCCATTGGATGGATGTTATGCAAAAAGCGAAGTTTGAAGGATTAAGATGCTCCCTGCTATATCCTTTCCCCTTCACCCTTTACACTTCTTCCTACCCCGCCAGTTTCCCGATCAAGCTGAAGAGCGGAAGGTACATAGAAATAACCACACCGCCCACGACCACCCCCAGAATGAGGATGATCATAGGTTCCATTGCCGTTAGCAAATCGCCCACGGCAGCGTCAACCTCATCCTCGTAGAAATCCGCCACCTTCCCCAGCATTGAATCCAACGCGCCCGTCTGTTCACCGACGCCAATCATCTGCACAACCATGTTGGGGAAAACACCGGTTTCACGCAGAGGATCCACAATGGTCCGGCCGGTTTCGACGGCCGCGCGGACGTTCAAAATGGCCTCTTCAATAACCGCATTCCCAGAGGTTCGGGCCGTGATATCCATGGCTTCAAGCATGGGCACGCCACTGGTGATCAGCGTCCCAAGGGTGCGGGTGAAGCGGGCCACGCCGATCTTCCGCATGAGGCCTCCCAATAAGGGAAGTTTCAAGACAATCCTGTCGATCATCATACGGCCCGACTGAGTTGCGTAGTACCTCTTCAGACCATACATACCGAGGGCGCCTAAGATAATCATCGGTACCGCAAAGGTGCCAATTGCATTGCTAAGCCCAATTACAATGCGGGTAGGCAGGGGCAATGTCACATCCAACCCCGCAAATAAGTTGGCGAAAATGGGAACAACTTTCCAAAGGAGGAGGAAGATAACCCCGCCTGCTATGAGCAGCACGGCAATGGGGTAGATCAAGGCCGACTGCACAGCGCGCTTGAGTTTGACCGCTTTTTCAATGTAACCCGAGAGGCGTTGCAAAATGGTGTCAAGAATACCACCCGTCTCACCGGCTTCCACCATATTGCAGTAGAGGGAATCGTAGATTTTGGGAAACAAACGCAGGCCGTTGGCCAGGGTGGAGCCAGCCTCCACCGAAGTTCGGACCTCCGCCAGGGCTTTGGCAAAGCCGTTGTTTTCCTGCTGGGTCGAGAGGATTTCCAGGCACTGCACGAGGGGCAAACCAGCATCGATCATCACGGAGAACTGCCGGGTAAAGATGGCCAGTTCCTTCGCCGAAACTTTTCCCACCACTTTCGGCTTGGGAATGGCAATTTCTTTACCTTTTTCCACAATTCTGGTGGGGTTCAGTTGCTCCCGGCGAAGAATAGCATCCAACGCCTCCCGATTAGCAGCGGAGCGCCTTCCCAAGATCGTCTCGCCGTTGCGACCTACGGCTCGATATTCATATTCCGGCATCGTTTCACCTCATTCGGCTGTGGTACGCTTCCACCACGCCTTTTCGTCATCTACGGCTTGGCAGCCGACTGGCGCGCGAAATTCCTAGCGCTTCATGGGTGCGTAAGGAGAAGACGGACGCTGAGCGGCTCCGCCACCGCCGGCCGCACCGCCACGGTTAATCATGTCTTGAAGTTCATCCTGATTACTGGAACGGGCCAATGCTGTTTCCAGCGTAATCAACTTCTGCATGTAAGCCTGGTAAAGCGATTGATTAAAAGTCTGCATCCCAAACTTGTCCTGACCCGATTGCATGGAAGAGTAAATTTGGTGAATTTTGTCCTCTCGAATCAGGTTGCGAATGGCCGGGTTGGGGATAAGAATTTCCATCGCCATGACACGGCCCCTTCCATCTGCCTTGGGCAGGAGCGCCTGGCAGAGGATCCCCTCCAGAACCAGGGATAGCTGGGCTCGAATTTGCGACTGCTGATGGGAAGGGAAAACATCGATAATGCGGTTAATGGTCGACGAGGCAGAATTGGTGTGCAGCGTACCGAACGTCAAGTGGCCCGTCTCCGCAATGCGCAAGGCCGATTCAATGGTTTCCAAGTCGCGCATTTCCCCAATCAGGACCACGTCCGGGTCCTCGCGTAGCGCGGCGCGAAGGGCGTTGCCGAAGGAATGGGTATCGGCATGCACTTCGCGCTGGTTGACCAAACACTTCTTGTGGGGATGGATGAACTCAATCGGATCTTCAATCGTGAGCATATGCTCAAAGCGTGTCTCATTGATCAAGTCGAGCATGGTGGCCAGAGTGGTGGACTTTCCACTGCCCGTAGGTCCGGTCACCAGAATGAGCCCGCGTGGCTTTTCGCAAAGCTTGCGCAGAATTGCAGGAAGTTTGAGCTGATCAAAGGACTTGATCTCGAAGGGAATCACGCGGAACACGCCGGCCACAGCGCCGCGTTGGTTAAAAAGATTGCCGCGAAACCGGGCGATGTTCTTAATACCAAAGGAAAAATCAAGCTCGAGGCCTTCTTCAAAACGATGCTTTTGGGAGTCCGTGAGAATGCTGTATGCCAGTTGCTTGGTTTCCGCTGGCCCCAGGGATGGAACATCCTCCAAAGCTTTGAGTTCGCCATGCACGCGAATGCGAGGCGGGGAGTTTGTGGTCAGGTGGAGGTCCGATCCTCCTGAATCGACCATCCGCTTGAGCAGTTCGCTGAGGGTGGGTAATGGCATCCCGTTAACTCTCTTTTCTGGCGCCGGCCTGATCTCGTCACCGAGGCAAGCTAGAGCACCGTCTCACGAAATACTTCTTCCAGGGTCGTCTGCCCTAATTTCGCTTTGATCAAACCACTCTTACGCAAAGTAATCATCCCCTGCTCGATGGCCTTCTTGCGCAACTCCAAAGCCGACGCGCCCACCAGAATCAATTCCCGCATTTCGTCGGTAATTTCCAGGACCTCGTAAAGGCCGCAACGGCCTTTATAGCCTTTATTGCCACAAGTGGAGCACCCGGCCCCTTTATAGACCTTGACGGTCTTGGCCTCTTCCGGCGTGTAACCCGCATCCATCAGCAATTGCGGGGTGATGGACTCCTCGGTCCTGCAATCCGCGCAAATCCGCCGAACCAGTCGCTGGGCTACAATCATATGCACGGACGTCGCAACCAGGAAAGGCTCAATCCCCATGTTCATCAAACGCGAAATGGTGGAGGGCGCATCGTTGGTGTGCAGGGTTGAAAGCACCAGGTGGCCGGTCAAAGCAGCCTTGATGGCAATTTCCGCCGTTTCAAAGTCGCGAATTTCCCCCACCAGGATGATATTGGGATCCTGCCGTAGGAAGGAGCGTAGCGCAGCGGCAAAATTCAACCCGATCTGCTCCTTCATCTGAACCTGGTTGATTCCCGGCAACTGGAATTCCACCGGGTCTTCCGCCGTGACGATGTTGGTATCCGGCGTGTTGAGCTGGGAGATGGAGGAGTAGAGTGTGTTCGTCTTGCCGCTGCCCGTTGGCCCGGTCACCAGCACCATGCCGTATGGCTTGAAAATCGCCTTGGTGAACTTGTCGAGCGACTCCTGCTCAAACCCCAACTTCGTCATGTCAAGCCGCAGGTTTTCCTTGTCCAGCAAGCGCATGACGATTTTTTCGCCGTGCAGGGTGGGAAGCACCGAAACACGAAAATCGAGCGCCTTTTTTCTTCCATTCAAGACCATCTTGATCATGATGCGGCCGTCCTGGGGCAACCGCTTTTCCGAGATGTCCAGTTTCGACATGATCTTGACGCGGCTGATAATGGCGTCGCGCAATTTGAAGGGGGGCGTCATCATCGCCTGAAGGACGCCGTCAATGCGGTAGCGGATACGATATTCCTTTTCGTAGGGCTCCATGTGGATGTCACTTGCCCCGCGTTTCACTGCATCCGTCAGAATGTAATTCACCAGCTTGATGACCGGCGCTTCTTCTGCCGCCTTCTCCATCTGCGCCAGGTTCAGCGTTCCATCCTCATCCGCTTCCAGTTCCAGACTTTCGGCCTGGCCTTCGTCAATAAAGCTGACGATCTCTTCCAGNNGTCATGAACTTGATATCGTCCATGGCAAACACGTTGGTGGGGTCCACCATGGCCAGGGTCAGAGACGATCCCACGCGGCTTAGCGGCAACACTTGGTACTTTGACGCCGTGTCCATCGGAATCAACTTGGTGACGCTGGGGTCAACCTCAAAGTAGGCGAGATTAATGGAAGGGACGCCATATTGGCGCGAGAGGACGGCAGTGACCTCATCGTCGTTCAGGAAGCCTAACTTGACCAGGGAGTTGCCCAACCTCCCACCATTCACCTTCTGATGGTCAAGCGCCTGCTTGAGCTGATCAGGGGTAATCAGGTTTTCTTTGAGAAGGATTTCCCCGAGCTTACCTGACATTCACCAACCCCCAAGCTCTCCGGCATAACTTTTGACGTTCGGCAACGGTTCCCCGCCCTATCGGTGACTTCATGGCAAGTGTCTGAATTTCACACACTTAAATGGCATCGTAAGTAACTCCGTAGGAGTTGTCAAGGCGATTCCCCGAGATTGGACTGGTACTTTCGGGCCATGGCGCTCGCTTTAGATTGCGTGGGGAAAAATGAGCCCATTGGGGCGTATTCGACCAGGCTCTCTCCCCCTCAGGGCGGTAGTTTGGCAGGACTTATGTTGGGTTCGCAGATTCGATTCTTCTTCGCTTCTTCCGGCGAACAATGCATGTCCACCCGGAGGGCTTGCCGCCACTCCATGGCTGGAAGGGCAATGCCACTGTAGCGTTCACCCGCCTTCCAGCCACCCGAACGCCGCCAAGAGGGGCAATAGCTTGAGTGTCATGGCATCTGATGATATGCCTGCCGAACCGTTTCCACAGCCGAGGTATAGGCGGGATGGGGCCGGAAGTCTGGGGGTGTTCCCCAGGCATACCCAAAGAAATCGCATCCCGCTTCAAACCACCTTTTCCATGTCATGGGGTCACTCACCCCATCCTGTCGCCCCACCACAGTGGTCATCACGCGCTGGTGGGGTTTGCGAATCTTCAGGAGCCATGGCACCACCTCGTCGGAAGACTCCGCCAGCAGCATGTCACTTTCGTTCAACATGGGGTGGTCAACCCAAAGAGCCTCTGCTGGTTTGCGGTAAGGCACGTTGAAATATATTTTGGTGTCAGGGCTCGCCTCGTGGACGGCTTCCTGGATGCGGTGGAACTGTTTGGCCAGCACGGTGCGTTTATACAACAAACTCTCTTCCGGCGTAATCTTCGCCGCCTCATCCGGCATATCCCTCCCGATAATCTCCTTGAAGGGCCCCTTGACGAACCAGGCAGGCTGAACGGCAAAATCGTTGGGATGCAAACTCCCATATACAAACCAGTCAAAAACAATCCAATCCACCGGGCACCTCCGAAGGAACTCTGAAACCCGGGCACACAGCAGGTCGGTCCAGGGAGTCTCTGGAGCCAGGAAGCCCGCCGAGCCTGGTTTGATGCTGGTAGGGATCACCCACGCTGGCCGCATGTTGCTCATGGTCAAATCGGACGCTGTACAAAAATAGGCGTGGAACGGCATATTGGCTTTGCGCGCCAGATTGAAGAGCTCGGGAAATAAATCCCGCCCCGGTCCCGGCGCCACGGGACCAAGGTTGGTGGGGTAAAAGGCATATCCGCCAAACGTGTACGCCTGACAGAACATCACGTTGACCCCAAATGCTTTATGCCATTCAAAATACTCTTTGGGATTAATGAAAGCCCAATCCTGGGGGGCTGCGGGCGGGGTTCCATAGATGGGCTTATCCAAACGTACCCAATTCAAGTCACAGCAAAATAGCTTGATGGGCTTCCCCCCGGAAGCGAGTTCGCTGCTTCCACCTGCACCAGGCAGGGCGGACGAATCCGGTGCGGCAGCCGCACGAGGATCTGCGGCAGCCATTCGGGAATGAGCGCCCATTACCCCCAGTGACGCGAGTGATGTCCGTTGCATGAACTGCCTTCGAGTGATATCAAAACGGAAGTTTTTTTCAGGATCAAATGGCATCATAGGTTCCTCCACCCAATACAATTCGAAAAGATCAATACGATTCCGCCGCATTTCAGCGAAGAGACAATACTCCAGGAGCCTCCAATGTGCAAAATAAAGGCTTCTACGCGCGAACGATGCTGTTTCCATCACCACTTTCCGTGTACTATCTTTGATTTGCATCAGGAGTTTTGCCGGGCGAGTGGGTCACCATGCCACCGGGTGCGGAGAGACTGTGTCGGAAAACAAAGATTCAGCGTTCCGTCAGGTTCTCAAGAACCTGAGCCATAAATCGCGAACCAAGAAATTCGAGTTATTGAACAAGGTTTTTCACGCGCGTCTGGAGGACCGCGTACTCGATGTGGGCGCAAGTGGCGAAGTCTTTCTGCAGTATTCCCTTGAAGACGTTTATCCGTTTCCGGAGCGGATCGTGGCTGGTGGATATGAAGCGCGGGAGATTGTGGCGGCGCGCCGGCATTACCCGCAGCCCCAATACGCGTTGTTTGACGGCTGCGCGCTTCCCTTCCCCGACCAGAGCTTCGACCTCGTCTTTTCCAACGCCGTGATTGAGCACATCTTGGGACCGGGCCGCCAGGAGCAGTTCGCCAAAGAGATCATGCGGGTGGGCAAGAGCTGGTTTGTCACAACTCCCAATTTTTGGTACCCGTTTGAAGCCCATCACCACCTGCCGTTTTTCCAGTTCCTCCCCCACCCAATTCAGATGCAGTACAATCGTTTGCTGGGAACCCACATTCCCAAGGGCACCGTCCAGGAGTTGGGGTTGCTCTCTGCGCGCCAAATGCATCGCCTTTTCCCCACCAGCGAAATTGCCAAAGTCAGAGTTACGTTTTGGCCTGAAACCATTGTGGCCTACCACATTCAGCCGGAGCGTGGCGAACCCATTGGCGATTGACGATTGATGATGCACAGAGTATTGCGTTGGCGCGATTGGACCTCAATTGCAAGAATCGTATGCCCAACCCCACCGTATCAAGCCATTTAAGAATGTT
>PLSX01000228.1 GCA_003165315.1 Acidobacteriota bacterium | reverse complement strand
ACGTTTCTGAATGCGCGCCGACAGCTTGGGGCATGCACAAAAAATTGGGTCAAGTTCACATCATCCAGGATCTTGCGGACGTGGGTATTCAATTCGGCGAGGACAATACGCGAGCCAGCATTCTGTGCGGTCACCCGGGCTCCGGCAAGGAATCCCAATCCCGTCGAGTCAATATAAGGCACTTCGGCAAAGTTGATGATCAAGTTGCGGGTTCCAGCCTCAATTAAATCCTTTACCTTCTGCCGCATGTAAGGTCCGTCACTGCCTGCCAGGAATTTTCCGCTCAAGCTCAGGATGGCCACATCGTTTTTGAAATGCACCGAAATTCTCACAATCGCACCTCACCGTTTCCATTTGATTCGATCCCACGTCCCCGAACCGGGGCGGTTCAGACAGGGAATTTTCAATATCTCTCAGACCGGGCTACCAAAAGAATTGATGCTCTTAACGAATGCTAAGGGAGGGAGTAAATCGTGTCAAGTGCGAGGCCGGCGATCGCCAGGTCCGTGCTGCATTGCCGGCCCCTTGCAGGAGTCAGAAAGAGCGGGGACCCACCCGCCGATGCCCCGCCCTTCACTGATATCAGAGGTGGGCATCAATCTGATTGACCACGGTCTTCAAAGCCTTGATCCGGGCCCACCACTTCCAATTTCCTTCGATGATGGTCCAGGGAGCGTATTCTGTATCTGTCTTCTCAAACATCTCTTCCAGTGCGTCGATGTAGGCATCCCATTTTTCCCGATTGCGCCAATCTTCCTCCGTCAGCTTCCAATTCTTCCAGGGATCCTTCTCCCGCTTCTTGAACCGGTCAAGCTGTTCCTTTTTGGAAATATGGATCCAAAACTTGACCAGCACCAGCCCATCGTCCGTCAGGGTTTTCTCAAATTCGTTGATTTCGCCATACGCCCGCTGCCATTCTTCCTTTTTGGCGAATTTTTCCACACGCTCAACCAGCACCCGCCCATACCACGTGCGATCGAAAATGCCGATCCGTCCGCGCGGAGGAATTCGCAGCCAGAAACGGCGCAGCCAATGGTGCGCTTTCTCTGCCGGGGTTGGAGCGCCGATAGGATGCACCTCGTATCCTCGGGGATCGAGCGATTCCGTGAGGCGCTTGATGTTCCCCCCCTTGCCCGCCGCATCACACCCTTCATAGGCCACAGCAACGGCAATTCCCTTCTCGATACACTTGCGCTGCAACTTCAGAAGCTTAAATTGATACTCCTCCAGCAGCTCTTCGTACTCTTCTTTTGATTCAAGTTTCTTATCGAGATCGAGTTTATCGAGGTAACTCATGAATTGACCTCCTGAAGGTTAAGACAAATTGTATAGGCAGCGGCGAAGGGCCACTCCCACGAGGGTATTCAGGCCGTCGCCTGCCCAAATGACTTCCGCAGCAAACGAATTTTCCCAACTGGGGGCGGATTCTACCAGAAGGCGCAGGCGTGTCGCAAAGAGTTTTCTTTGCTTTACTATGTCCTCTTGAGATAGGCAATATGAAGTTAGGGGAAGTGTGCCGCAAAAAAAGCGCCGGTCCCTTTTACGGAACCGGCGCCGATTGAACACAAATTATTACAGTCGTTCCTGCCTTGCCCTACCCTTTATGGTCAGGATGCTTTGAAAGGTCAGTGGGCGCTGCTGCTCCCGCAGGCGCGTCGGTTTTGGCACGTTGGTCGCGCAAGACAGCTTTGCGGCTCAAACGCACCTTATTGCCTTCAACCGCGATAACCTTCACCAGCAATTGGTCACCCATCTTCAGTTCGTCGCGGATGTCTTTAATACGATGTTCCGCGACTTCACTGATGTGAAGCAAACCGTCAGTGCCAGGGAAAATCTCCACAAAGGCACCGAAATCCGCCAACCGCACAACTTTGCCCAGATAGGTCTTGCCAATCTCGGCTTCCGCCAGCAGGTCGCGAATCATCTTCAAGGCTTTGGAGGCTGAAGGCTCGTCAGTGGCAGCCACGTTCACGCTGCCATCATCTTCGACGTCAATCTTTACGCCCGTCTGCTCAATGATGCCACGAATGACTTTGCCGCCCGGCCCGATGAGTTCACCAATCCGAGAGGGATTGATTTTCATCGCGTAGATGTGCGGAGCATAGGCCGAGATCTCAGTTCGCGGCGTCTCCAGTGTCTCCAGCATCTTCCCCAGAATGTGCAAGCGTCCGGCCTGAGCTTGGGTCAATGCCTCAGCCATAATCGCGGGGGTGACGCCCGTAATCTTGATGTCCATCTGGAGAGCAGTGATTCCGTCCCGGGTTCCGGCGACCTTGAAATCCATATCGCCGTAGTGGTCTTCAGGTCCCGCGATGTCGGAAAGGATGGCGTACTTATCGCCTTCCTTCACTAGACCCATGGCGATTCCCGCCACCGGCGACTTGAGGGGAACTCCAGCGTCCATTAAAGCAAGCGTTCCACCACAGACCGTGGCCATGGAAGATGAGCCGTTCGATTCCAGGATGTCCGATACGACGCGAACCGTGTAAGGAAAATCCTTCTCTTCCGGAAGAACGTTGAACAGGGCGCGTTCAGCCAAAGCTCCGTGCCCGATTTCCCGACGCCCAGGACCGCGCAGGAATCCGACCTCACCCACACTGAACGGAGGAAAGTTGTAATGGAGCATGAAACGCTTGAAGGCTTCTCCCTCCAACACATCAAGGCGCTGCTGATCTTCTCCGGTTCCAAGCGTCGCGGTAACCAACGCCTGCGTTTCACCGCGGGTAAATAGCGCCGAGCCGTGGGTGCGCGGCAGGAAGCCGACTTCGGAACTGATGGCGCGGATTTGATCGAAGGCCCGCTTGTCAGGCCGTTGGCGCTTCTGGAGAACATCATCCCGGAACAAGCGCTCTTCCA
>PLSX01000095.1 GCA_003165315.1 Acidobacteriota bacterium | reverse complement strand
GTCGGTTCGGTCCCGATTCCGAGATATCCCGATCATACTAACCATGCCGGAATCGTATGCGAATATTCCACATTCTCTTAAGCCCTGAGTGTCCCGAAGTAATTGCAACTTCTTTCTTGGTCCATCCTTCTCACGAGAAGCATGTTGGTAAATTAGAAGCATCCTCGAACTCGGTGCCGGAAGGAGGGAAACAATCTCTGAAAGATTAATATGCTCCTTCTCGGCTTTCTCATCGGGCGCTATGCCCGTATCCGGATCTAGGAATAAATCACCTTCATCCATATTGCAAAAATAGCCGTGGCGAGTTCTGTTTGAAAAAAGGTCACCCCTTTCTTTCTTGAGAACATTTTCCGGTTTCCGACACAACAAGCGCGCGTAGGTTTCGAAATGTTCTTGAGTCCATTCATTTCGATCCGTAAGCATGGGGACGACATTCAGCCCTTCGTCACCGATCACATCGATGAGCGAGCCCTTCCAATGATCCAGTGCGTCTCCAAGGTGAGCGATCTTCAACTTGGGCCTCTCCGCTTGCAGATGAAATCTTGGCTTAATCACGTGCTTTGATGCGACGGCCTTCGGGCACCCTTCATTTCCTGAACTACTCTAAACCTTACCGCCAGTTACCGTGGAGCGAATTTTTCAGGGTCATTGACCATCGTGTGCAACATTCTCCCTATGTCCTGACAGGCGGCTGCCAATTGTTGGTAATCGTTCGCCTTAAGGTAGCCACAATCACGAGCAAAGTCCAGCCACACGCCTGTTTCTGTCGCCTCACCGTCAGCGTCCGCCATCTTGCTTGAAAACATGGCAGGGTACTGTCTCTTTCGGTAGCCTTCCGCAATATTAGCCGCGACAGAGCGCGATCAACGGCGGATTTGGCTAGTGAGAGAATATCGCTCATCCGATGGAAACGTCCGCGACTGGCGAAAAATTTCCATCGCTGTCTTGTAGGCCAATTGGTAGACGTGCAACTCTCTTACGCCACCAGTCGGTCTTTCGCGAACAAATGCCATGGCGATCACACGCGAGTAGGTCCTGACGGCCAACTGCCTACAGTTTTCCGCCTAGTGCCTACTTTTCCGTAAGTGCCGCCACTCCGGGCAGCGTGATTCCCGACAGGAATTCCAGCGATGCTCCGCCTCCGGTGGAGATGTGGCTGACCTTATCGCCCAGGCCCATTTTCTTGACTGCCGCCACGGAATCGCCGCCGCCCACAATCGAGATGGCTGACGATGCCGCCACGGCCTTGGCAATGGCGAGTGTGCCCTCGGCGAATTGCGGCATTTCAAAGACGCCCATGGGGCCGTTCCAGACAATGGTCTTGGCCTTGGCAATTTCCGCCGCGTACTCGGCGCGGGTGGCAGGGCCGATGTCGAGGCCGATGCGGTCGGCTGGAATTTCGCGGGTCGGTGCAGTCTCAGCAACGGCCGAAACGTCGAATTTGTCCGCTACGATGTGGTCAATGGGGAGCAGCAGATGCTTTCCGCGCGAAGTAGCTTCTGTCAGGAGCGACTTGGCCAAATCCAGCTTGTCGTCTTCCGTCTTCGACTTTCCGGTTTCCACTCCCTGCGCTTTCAGGAAGGTATAAGCCATGGCGCCGCCCACCAGAACGGTATCCGCGATCTTCAGGAAGTTTTGCAGCAGTTCGATTTTGTCGGAAACCTTGGCGCCGCCCACGATGGCTACATAGGGACGCGCCGGGTTTTCCAATGCCTTGCCCAGGTATTCCAGTTCTTTCTCCATCAACAATCCCGCCGCGCAGGGTGAAAGGAAATGCGTGATGCCCTCCGTGGAGGCGTGGGCGCGATGGGCGGAACCGAACGCGTCGTCGACATAAACCTCGGCCAGCGCGGCGAGCTTCTGGGCAAACTCCGGCACGTTCTTTTCCTCTTCCGGATGGAAGCGCAGGTTTTCCAGCAGCAGCACTTCACCGTCCTTGAGCGCATGGGCCGCGGCCTCCGCTTCGGGACCAATGCAATCGGCCACGAAGGGCACAGGCTTGCCGAGTATTTGCGCCAGACGCGTCGCCGCTGGTTTCAAACTGTATTTGGGATTCACTTTGCCTTTGGGGCGGCCCAGGTGCGAAGCCAGAATCAGCCGGCCGCCGCGCTCCAAAATGTATTGAATCGTGGGTAGCGAGGCCTGGATGCGGGTATCGTCGGTGATTTCGCCGTTGTCGTTGAGGGGCACATTGAAATCAACGCGCATGAAGATGCGCTTGCCTTTGGGATCGATGTCACGAACAGATAGTTTTGGCATGGGTAGGATTCCTTGTTTTATGATAAGAAGCGACTTTGACAGAGTCCGTTGTCAGTTGTCCGTGGTCCGTTGAGGGTGGCGGAATTGCACTTTACGGCCAACCGGCAAGCATGTTGATCAAGTGGGGTTTGCTCGAACCCTCAAACCGCCAGTGGCAATCCAATACCGCAAATCCGAGTTTTACTGAAACCGTGTTTTTGCAGCCAAAAGGATGCAATGTGGCATGGCAAGCCCAGCCCCTACAAGTTGCGGCGAGCCCGCATAGTATTCAGAGGCCAGCGGACGACTGAGCTCGGACTTACGGTCAGCCGCCCGCTGCCTGGTTCTTTCTGCCTACTGCTTACCGCCTACTGCCTACCGTTCTTACAGTCCCTTGCTGGCGATGAAGGTGATCAAGTCTCTTACACGGCAGGAGTATCCCCACTCGTTGTCGTACCAGGCGACGACTTTCACCAGCGTGCCATCGATGACTTTGGTGAAGCCGGCGTCGATCATGGACGAGTGCGAATTGCCGGTGAAATCGACGGAGACCAGTTCTTCTTCCACGAACTGAAGGATACCCTTCATGGGGCCTTCCGCAGCCTTCTTCAGGGCGGCGTTGACTTCTTCCGTGGTGGTGTTTTTTTCCACCTGCGCCACGAGGTCAACTACGGAAACGTCAGGTGTGGGCACGCGCATGGCATAGCCATCCAACTTTCCCTTCAATTCCGGCAGCACGAGGCCGACAGCCTTGGCCGCGCCCGTGGTGGTGGGGATCATGCTAAGGCAGGCGGCACGCGCGCGCCGCAAGTCTTTGTGGGGCGCATCGAGAATTTTCTGGTCGCCCGTGTAAGAGTGAATCGTGGTCATCGATCCACGGAGGATCTTGAAGCTATCGTTGATTACCTTCGCCGCGGGCGCCAGGCAATTCGTCGTGCACGAGGCATTGGAGAGAATGTGGTGTTTGGCAGGGTCGTAAACTTTTTCGTTCACGCCGAGCACCACGGTGAGGTCTTCACCCTTAGCCGGAGCCGAGATGATGACTTTCTTCACCGAGCCCTTCAGGTGCTTCTTGGCATCGTCGGCCTTGGTGAAAAAGCCCGTGGACTCAACAACCACTTGAATGCCGAGTGAGGACCAATCGATTTCCGCCGGGTCCTTAACTTTGAAAACGCGGATCGACTTGCCGTTAACGATGATGGAATCTTCGCCGAACCCGATGGTGGCATCGCAGATGCCAAAGATCGAATCGTACTTCAGTAAATGGGCCAGCGTCTTGGGATCGGTAATGTCGTTCACGGCGACGATTTCGACGCCAGGATCGTTCAGTGCTGCGCGAAAAACATTTCGGCCTATACGTCCGAAACCATTAATTCCAACCTTAACAGACATAATTGCTCCCTCCAGTGTTGTTCGACAGAGTTGACTCAAATCAAAATTTTATTCGGCCTTGCAAACTAAGTCAAAGCCAAAAGGCTTATAGGGACAGTTCGTCCCTTTATTTCATGCGCGAAAAAGCTCAACACATGATTAGAACTCGATTATGTCGCACCCTGAATTCCAAAGATGGTTACAACACTGTAAGCCTTGCATCCAGCGCATAATGTCGTTTGCTGGCGGGTACCACCAGCGCTAATATGGGGCGCTTAAATGAAGCGTTGCGGTATGCGCCGGCCAGCACTATAAGGGCAGGTCAAAGCTCAACGTGTTAACCCGATGAAAGTGGAAAGGTCCAAATATGGTCCGGCGTCTCATACCTGCATTAATTGTTCTGGCTATACTTCTCACTTTCGCCGCGCTTTCTTTGGGGGCAGTCACCCATGATGGTCAGCCCGCCGAAGACATCGCAGCCAACACCGCCTATCCGATCCCTGGTGACCGGTGGATGGAGATTGATCTTTACTGGTTCGAGCAGAAGGATATTCCCGGGTCGGTGAAGCTGTTCTGGGACCGCTTCCAGCCGCTCTATGAAGATGTGGGAGGTTATCGCGGCGTCATCCTGAATGTGGGGTGGACCGTAGCGTGCGTCATGGAATGGTCCGGAAATCCGGATCAACGAATTGATCTGCCGCAAGGATCGGGGCAACAGAAATGGGTGGATGAAAGGGGCTTGTATACCGGCTCCACGGAAGAACGCCAGAGGCAATTCAGGGCGCGATTTGCCCAACCGCAGATGGTCAAGCGCCGGGGTTATGATGCTTGGAAGTACGGCGACGTCAAGAAACTCGCATCCGCCCTACGCGCCGAAGCGTCCAGTCGTGGCACAGCGGAATTCAAGGTTGGGCTTCTGAACTATGCCTGGACGGATGCCTATGGGGAGGTGACGTTATGGGCGCGCCAGCACCCGGAAGCCTTCACGCCTTTGCATCCAGGCGCCGGCGAAAGTACCTCTGGTTCCTATTTCGATCCCGCCGCCAAGCTTCACGCCGATCCGGCCCGCCTGGGAGGATTGCCTGGAGGAATTCCCGAAGGGATGCCCGTCCACCAAGCCTACGCGAAACAATGGGGAAGCCTCTCGAAGGCGGTGGGCCTGGACGCGGTCATGTTGCGGGATTCATTCGGCATGCCCGTGCCTTACAGTCGAGGAGGACCGCTGGGTGCGCTGGCGCCCTCTTCCCAGGCGATTCGAGATTCAACCGCTGCAGTTGCCGCGCTGGTGCGGGAAATCAAGAAAGCAAATCCCCATGCCCTGGTGATGATGTACTCAAACGCAGCCAGCGCAATTGCCGACTGGCGCAGCAATTGTTTGGATTTGGAATCGATTGCCCGCGAAGGCTATCTGGATATCTTTGTGGACCAAACGTGGGCGGGGGCATGGAACGAAGTTGGTTTGCGGCAGGAATCCTTCTGGAACTTTCCCGCGCTGGGTTGGACTTATCAACTTGGCTATACGCTGCTGCACGCCGCAGTCCTTGCGGGCACCAAAGTCCGGCACTATCCCCTAATTGAAACCTTTGACGCATGGGAGAGCTGGGATGTGATCCACACCGCCCCGGAACGTCTGCGTTGGGGCATCTGGGCGTATTCGCACGCGGCGGTAAAGATGCCAAAGGGGTTGAAGCTTCCCGCTGGTTCGTATATCTCTTGGGCGAATCAGGGCAAGCGCCTGCTGGAACCCGAGGACGTCCGCTTCCTGGCGAACAATGCCAACGCCGCGATTGCGGATGCGCGTAACATGACCGAGGTTTTTGGTCCCACCCTGGTGTATTCGCGGGAGGCCATGCAATGGCAGGCCGAACATGCCACTCCGAACCACGACATCAAGGAGTGGATCGATGAGCAGGCTGCGTCCGTGGATAAGTGGCCGATTCCTATCCTTTCCGTCACCCGCGTGGAATGGCTTCCTCAGGTGAACTCCGATCTGTTTATTTTGCAGACGCCTTCGCACCTGGCATCGGCGCAAACAACGTACATTGCCAATCTCATTCGACAGGGAAAACCTATCGCAATTTTCGGAAGCCCGGCGGGTGGCATCGATCCGGAACTTGCACAGCTCGGGGGCCTTGGTTCGAGTGGCGGACCGGGTGAAGAACTGCCTAAGGTACGTTCAGCTACGTTAACCGGCGGCGCCTGGACGTTCGCGCAGAACGTTCCTGAGATGTTTGGCACCTGCCAGCGGCGCACCGGCAACACCACTTCCAGCGGCGCGCGCGTGGTGTATTCGGTGGAAGGCAGCCCGGCATTGACATTGAATACCACGGCAGGAAAGGAAGTCGTCATGTGGGACCCACCTGACCTTATGCCCAAGCAAAATGTTCCTCTCCGGGTTGACTGGGGAGGCAACGGAGGTGCATATGCCCTGGCCGCGGGTGCGCTGAATTATTTGTTGTCCAGCGCCGGCGTCCTTCATACGCAGAGTATCGATCTGGACCAAACGATGAACGTCACCGCGTGGTGCCTAAGAGACGGCACGATTGGAATCATGGCGGCAAACCTGGAGGAGGGACTGCGCGACGATGCCGATATGACCCGTCGCGCCACGCTGGTTCTGCCGCAGTCATGGAAGGCTGCAAAGTGGACGGATGCCTGGGACCACCTTTGTCTTGAGTCCGATCGCCAAGAGTTGGCAATAGAGCTTGGGCAGGCGCGTTCGATCCTTCTGCGTTGCAGAGTGCAGTAAGGCGGGCGATGGGAATCAAACTCGAAAGGCGAGGGCAGCGGCTTTCAGCTTCCCGCCCCTCGTCGATTTACTCGCCCTTTCAGTGGGTCAATTCTGCTTCCAACACTTTAAGCATCATGTTTCGAATGGCCAACTGGGACGCAGAGATTAGGGAGTGGGTGTGGGGGATTAGAGGTCAGGGCGCGATTTGCCCACGGCAGAAGGACCCACACGATGGATGGAGGTGTCAATCTGGATTTGACGCGGGAGCAAAATCATGGCGCCAAAGGAACCTGCTGGGGTATCTTCGAAACTCGTTCCAGAGGGCAACGACCAGTCTCTTGCGGCCATGGGTGTCCAGGTCCGTGGCTCGCACCGCCAACCACAAGCCAAGGGCAAAGGAGACGCTAAAGTTCAACACCCCTGTTGCCGCCAGGCCGGCCGCTGCCCAGCAGAGATCGGACCAATCCAAGGCGCCGTTTCTCACCAGCGAACTCACATCATAGGCCAAAGAAGCGCTTGCCAGAGTAATGTGCCGCACCTCCACCGGGATGCCGGCAAAGACGCTGACAAACGGCAGCAATCCCATCAGCAGCCCCAGGCATGTGTACCCCGCGACGCCACTCAAGTGGTTCCGCACGAATTGCGCCCCGCGAAGCGCAGAATTCGGGCCGAAAAGCCGGGGTATCCTCCGGTTCTGTGCAATCGCTTCCGGAAGGTGGTTGACCATCATCCAATTGGCCGTCCATCCGGCAAACAGGCTCGATAAACACAGGAAGCACCCCGTAAGGGCGGCATAGGGAATGGTTAAGGATCGCCATAGGTTCATGGATTCGATACCGTGCAATGCCGCGCCCTGCGACAGAAAAGGATGGCCGTGCCTGGCTTGAATGAAGAGGTCGACCAAGACGGCCAAGGGAATCGCGCCCAGCAAGTTCCCTACGGTGACAACGGTTTGAGTCCGGGTGATGGCTGCCACTAATCTCACTTCAGAGTGCATGCCATCCTGCTTCTCCATCGCGCCGCAAAGCGCAGCGGCGGTCATGGAGGGCATTTTGGATGCAAGCCTCCATCCTAGAAGCTGCATCAGCACAAAGCTCAGGGTGTAATTCAGACTGTGTGCAATCCCGGTCCACAATGGCGCCAGGTCCATCGCCGCGAAGCGGTACTTGAATAACGCGGTGAAAGCTGTGATCGCCCCTGCTCCCAGCGCGCCCCAGCCCATGTTTTTCCATTCGGACCCGGAGGCCGCAATGTAGTGCTCGCCGCTCTTGCCCGTGTGCGTAACAATCTGGCGTGCCACCCGGTTGACGCTGTTGCGGAGCAGACTTTGCACACCGCGCTCACCGGCATAGGAGCGCACCAGCATGGACGCGAATACACGGCCGTCTTCCTCGCCGCAGATGACGCGCCGCAGCGCTTCTATCCTATCCAACTGCTCAAATAACAGGTCTAGCCGAAACACTAGATCGGAGGAGACGCCCTGTTCTTCCATGCGAGCCACGGAAAGCCCGGCGGAAATCCGGCACTGGAGAATGATTTCCTTGAAACGATTGTGCTCGTCGGGCTGGGAGTTGGAGCGCGCGAAATTTCCGGCCGCCTCCACCAAGTCGTAATAGGGAGACTCGGTTTCATACCGATGTGGCATCATTTCCATGACACTGCGGGAAAGGCCTATTGAAGCTGCCCGCAGTGCGAGCAGACGAATTGCCACGGGGAAGTCGCTGGCCGAGCCGCTTAACAGGTCGCACCACGGAGCGACGTCCTGGTCGCTAAGGCCAGCCACCCAATCCGCGTCCATCTCATTCAGGTCTGCCGCGTAGAGGGCCGCGTAGAGATCCAGTTCGTCCTCCACCTGGGGAAGCAGGCGCCGCTTGACCCGAGTGGTAAATTCCCGCAACAGTGAAGTTGCCTCGGGCAATCCCGCCTCGGAATAGAGTTTCGGCGCGAATCCCTTCGTCCAAATTCTTTGGAGTTTTTCCCTGGCGACGGGATTTTCGGAAATTCCTTTTGCCAAATGGCGCAGCCGTTCCGTGCGCGCCTCGGGGGGAACGCTTTTGAGCCAGGCAAGGGCGGCCTGCAACCACTGCCGCTCCATCTGGGCGCTTTCGTCGAGCGGCAGAATCGCCAGGGCCTGGACCGGGTCTGGGGAGATGCCCTGCATCCAGCTTGATGATACCGTAATTCCAGGTAGAATCACGGAAATTGGCCAAGAGTGTCAGGGATTTCGGGGGTTGAGGTCCAGTTTTAGACGATGGAAGAACTTGCTACCGCGACCCTGGGGGCACGCTATATCCAGATTTCGCCTTCTTTCTTCATGAGCTTTCGGCTGGCCTTGAAGCGGGAATCCGACAAATTGTCGAATGCGAGCAGGATCGAAAAAAATCCTGAAAAATGGTCTTGTCCTGTCAGGGTTTCAATATTGCTTCACGGCCACAACCTGATCGCCATCAAAAGTGACAAAAAGTACGTGTGGGGGAAGTCCGTAGATCCAGTCCTCCTGTTCAGACCCATTCCGCTCCTCGCGCACGCGGCGATCTGGCGAACCCTTGGCTGAGAGCACCGCATCGCGATCCATACCCACAATAACATTATGATTCTTAATGGCTTCCTTAACTTCGGGGGTGACATTAGGGGCATAGAGAACGGTGGGCGAATGACGTTCGAAATCCAGGACGCCGGTGAGGATTTTCTTTAACTGGGGGACCGTAAGGTCAGGTAGTGCCTTGCCAAAATCCACGGTCACCGAAGATCCGAATGCTGTGGTGGTTTGTTGCGACTGCCCGATAGGCTCAGTTGTATCTCCCATGCCAATCTCAATGTGCTGATACCACTTCTTTCCGGATTTTCCACCACCATTTAGCTCAAAAATGACTTCGTTTGATTTGAATTCGATATGGGTGATCTGGGCGGGATTACCCGCCTGCATAGCCAGACCGTTATTGTGCAACTCCTTTTGCGCATCTGCCTTGTCAAGGTTACCCTGCCCATCCACGCGGATGCCCCTCTTCCCCCGGGGCAATGGGACTTTGGTCACCGCGACCTCCCGCAGAAGACCGCGGATGATATCAATGCGGGTTTTGGAATCCATTCCTTCTTTGGGAAATGCCAACGACGTAACCAGGAAGGTGACTGCGAGCCACAAACTGCACCATTGCCAGCCAGCATTGGCGGGGCAAGCACGAGGGCGAATCGCGCAACACCAGGCAGTCATGGGATTAAATCTCTTTCCGTCTCTTTCCCGGGAACGGCATTGGAAGTCGTCATCCCAGCATTACGCTACGAGGACACCGGGCAAGTGAAAGCCAAAACACTCAATTCCTTAATCGTGTAGATGCTGTTTGGAGGAATTAGGTACGCATTTCCCCCAAGAGCCGTGCGACTTTCGGACCTCAAATGAGCATCCGAGGCGAGTTCAGCGGGCTTTCTTAGTCGGCTCAACCTGATCGGCACTAACTTCCAGCCCGGTTTTGGAAATGGCGAAGTTGATAACCTCACCGCCCATTTGGGTCAAAGCGCTTTCAACGGCGAGCTTGGTGCCAGGGCGGACCATGAAGACGACGCATCCGCCGCCGCCGGCCCCGCATACCTTGGCAGCCAGAGTTCCTTGTTTGCGGGTATGTTCGATCATGCGGTCAATCTTTGGCGTGGAGATGCCTTTGAAATTACGTTTTCGGTTTTCCCACTCCTCGGCCAGCAGCTCCGCCACGTTGTTCCAATCCCGCGCCAGCAGCGCTTCACGCATCTGGGTGGCGATGGCGGTAATCTTTGAGAAATTTTTGACCACGCGCTCATCGTTGTCGATGTGGGCTTTCATGACCTCCCAGTTATTGATGGCGGAATTGCGCGGTTGGCCCGTGTAGCAAAGCACAAACCGTTTTTCGACATCAGCAAAGGGCACAGCCAGGTGCTCCACTTTCACGCCGTCGCGCCCGAGGTGGACAGAATTAGCGCCGCCGTAAAGCGGGGGAAAGTAATCCTGCCAACCGGTGGGGACTCGGATGACGATGGCCTCCACATTCTTGGCAATTTCCAGAATAGTGCCGCGGGTGCAGCGTTTGCCCGTGACGCGTGCCAGGCCCCCACAAAGGGCGATATTCAGCGCCGAAGAGCCTCCCAATCCAGCGCCGGCCGGAACCTGCGAACTGGTGGTGATGTTCAAACCGCGTTGGGGATCGAAGAACATCACCAGTTCCTTCAACAACGGCAGCTTCGAGGCGCTCCGGGAAAGATCGTCCAGACTTTCCCATGTCTCCTGCAATTGCTGGTCCTGCGAAACCAGCACGATCTGCCGGTCGGCGCGGGTTTCAATCATGCACGAGGCATAACATCGGATGGCGATATTAACCGTTTGAGCTCCAGGGTGGAAAAGGTAGAGCGGCCAGATGTCCACGGTTCCGCCCGCCAGATCCACTCGCGCAGGTGCTCGGCTTTCAACTCGCATGAAGGCTCCAAGGATGTCTTCAGTCGCCAATTATTAGTAATGCCGGAATCAGTTGAAATTAACTTGATTCCTTCAGGGTGATTGGATCAAGGCTCGGAACTGACAACTGAAAACCGATGACTGCTCTACTGCTGTGCCACTTGCATCGTTTCGTCGATTGAAAGGGTCGGCCAATTAGTTTTGGCAGGGTCCACGGGGGCGGCTGTAATTTTGAAATGCTGGCCACCATCCACATCGGCTGTGTAATTATATCCGCGCCGGTTCGTGCCACTAAAGGAAATCGAGCCGTCCTGCTGGAGGTCGTCAATCGAGGCGTAGGAGCCATGGCTCGCCAAGTACACTCTCTCCGCTTGCCCAATGGATACCAGGTCGCTCTTTACTCCTACGACGTCGATAACCTCCGCGGGAGGTTGCATGCCAGCAGGCCCTTGGGAATATTGCGACTTCATCACGAACCAGACAACCGCCAAAACGAACACCAACCCCAGAATGCTTCCCACCATTCTCATCGTTCCCTCGCTTTGTGCGGCAGGCTATCGCCGAAGTGCGCCGCCCGAATGCTACAACGTTGCGCCATCCCCTCCCCCCGGCCACATCGCCGCTTGCCAAAGCCGCCCCCTTTTCAGAAATGAGGTGCGCGGACAGCTCCCAAGGTGACCTATTCTGACGCGATGTGCGCGAGGATGCAACAACTAGTATTACTATGTTAAGTG
>PLSX01000250.1 GCA_003165315.1 Acidobacteriota bacterium | reverse complement strand
AACACCAAAGCCACGCAGTTCAATGCGGTCGCCCTGCGGCAGGGCTTTCTTCATGGAATCGAATACCGTTTCAACGGCCATCTCGGCTCTTGTCTTGGTGATGCTGGTGCGATAGACGACCTCATTGATGATGTCTAGCTTTATCACGCAAACCTCCTGAAAATACAGGCTTTAAGTCTAAGAAGAGAGAGAAGCATTGTCAAGAGTAATCTCCTCGGCTATGATTTCCCTCTTTTTTCTTGCACAATGGGAACGATTCCGTGGGCTGATGACACGGCCCGAACCCGCAATCTAAACGAGGTGAGATGAAATGCCGGTTAAAAACGATCGATGGATTCGCGAAATGGCAACAAAGCACGAGATGATTCTTCCCTTCGAAGAAAAACAGGTTCGGGAAGGCGTAATTTCCTACGGGCTCTCGTCTTACGGATACGATTTGCGCGTGGCTGATGAATACAAGATTTTCACCAACGTCAACTCGACGATTGTCGACCCGAAAAAATTCGACGCCCGGTCCTTCGTCGAATTCACCGGGCCGGCGTGCATCGTTCCGCCCAATTCCTTTGCCCTTGCCCGCTCCGTGGAGTACTTCAAAATTCCTCGCAACGTGCTGACGATCTGCGTGGGAAAATCCACTTATGCCCGGTGCGGCATCATCGTCAATGTAACGCCGCTGGAACCGGAGTGGGAGGGATTCGTCACGCTTGAAATTTCCAACACGACTCCACTTCCCGCGCGCGTCTACTCCAACGAAGGACTTTGCCAGATTATCTTTCTGGGGTCGGACGAAGTGTGCGAGACTTCTTACAAAGATAAGAAGGGCAAGTATCAATCGCAGCAAGGAATCGTTCTGCCCAAAGTGTAGGAAGAGGAGTCAGAAGACAGGAGTCAGAAGTCAGAATTTGGCAAAACGGCGGCTGGAAGCTGAAGATTAATTGAGACCTTGCACTGATTCATGCCGCCCACGATCTACTGGCTCCTCACCCCTGTCTCCATCGCCATGAATCGCTTCGCCTGGATTTTGCTGGGCCTCTGTTTGCTTGTGATTCCCTCTGCCGTGAGGGGAAACGCCCAGTCCGGAAACACTCCTGCCCCGTCGTCGTCAATCGCATCGCCAACTCCTTCCCCAGACCAAGCGCAATCCGCGATAAGCGCACCCATCACTTACATGCTCACGCCGCAGCGTCGCACGCAGGCCATTGCCTATTCACGGTTGCGCTATATCCTCTATTTTGTCGGAACCCTGCTATCGCTAGGCATTTATGTCCTGCTCTGGCGGGCTGGAATTGCCGTGGTCTTCCGCGAGTGGGCGCGCAAGCTATCGCCGCGTCTCTTCATCCAGTGCTTGATCTTCGTGCCGTTATTTGTGATTGCCATCACCCTGCTGAATCTCCCGCTTGAATTCTATTCAGGTTATGTTCTTGAGCACAGGTTCGGGCTCTCAACCCAGGGACTGGCGTCATGGTTCAGCGATTGGGGTAAGAGTCTGGGCATCGTTGCGGTGGCAGGCGTTGTCTTGGCGTGGGTCTTCTACACGATCATCCGTCGAAGTCCGCGGCGCTGGTGGCTCTATTTCTGGCTGGCATCGATTCCTCTGCTCCTCACCCTGATGCTCATTGAGCCCTATGTCATTGAGCCGCTTTTCTACAACTTCACTCCGCTGGAAGAAACCCAGCCCGTGTTGACCGGGAAGATTGAAGTAATGCTCAATCATGCCCGGCTATCCATCCCTCCCTCCCACATCTTTGAGATGGATGCGAGTTCCCGCACGCGGGAGCTGAACGCCTACGTCTCCGGCCTCGGAGCCAGCAAGCGCGTCGTGGTATGGGATACAACTCTCAAACGGATGGCGCCGGATGAGTTGTTGCTGGTTCTGGGGCATGAGACCGGTCACTACGTCCTTCAACATATCCCTAAGGAATTTGCGCTGGATGAAGCCGTAGCGTTGGCCTTATTCATCCTGGGATTCTTCGCCATAAACTGGCTGGTAAAGCGAGCGGGCGTCGATAGTGTGGGGGACATGGCCTCGCTTCCCCTTGTACTCATCGTATTCACTCTGCTCTCGCTGCTGTCAGACCCGCTGGTGAACGGCATCTCACGCTATTATGAGCATCAGGCCGACCAGTTCGGCTTGGAGGTTGCTTACGGAATCGTTCCCGACCCTAACGCCGCAGAGGCCCACGCATTCCAGATTATGGGGGAGGAAGATTTGTCAGACCCTGCCCCCAGTCCATTCATCAAGTTCTGGTTATACACCCACCCGCCGCTCGATGAGCGAATCCGTTTTGCCGCCATCTATAAGCCCTGGGCCAAAGGAAAGCCTCTCGAATTGCTCCCCAGACTGCGCTAAATTTACGAATTTCATATCAATCGCCCCGCCCGTCAATTCAAAAACGCAAATCCAAAATCCAAAATCGAGTGCGCCTTGCCGCTTTTCTTCCTTCGGTGCTAACATCGTAGGTTTGAGGCTTCAGAGGAATTTTTTGCTGAACAGAGGGAAGGATGATTCTTACCCTGGCGGGGCGGACTCCCCGAATTGGCGGTTCGGTGTATATTGCCCCCAGCGCCGATGTGATTGGTGAAGTCGAACTCGCTGAGGATTCCAGTGTCTGGTTCCAGTGTGTACTGCGGGGTGATATTGAACCCATCCGCGTGGGTGCTAAGAGCAATATTCAGGATGGAACCGTCATCCACACGATGAAGGGCGCGCCAGCAATTATGGGGGATTGGGTCACGGTGGGCCATCGAGCGGTGTTGCACGGATGCACGGTCGGTGACCATTGTTTGATTGGCATGGGCGCAGTGCTGCTGAATCATGTACAAGTGGGCGAAGGTTCCATTATCGCCGCCGGGGCGCTGGTTGCAGAGAACACCGTGATCCCGCCGCGGAGTCTTTACATGGGCATCCCTGCCAAATTCAAGCGCGCGGTCACGGACGACGAACTTGCATTCATCGACATGCATGCCACGAATTATTTGCGCTATAAGAAGGATTATCTGGCCAAGCAGGCGTAGCGATTACCCTTGGCGAACCCCCGCGAGGCTTCAGGCCCGGGGCGTTTCACTTGGCAAATTGAGGCTCAAGATAACGTGTCAAATCGAGTCGAACCAATCCGTTCGGTGACGGGTACGCGCGACCTCCTGCCACCCGACACCAGTCTGTGGCAACGCGTCGAAACTGAGGCCCATCGCGTCTTTGCCGCTTATCACTATGGTGAAATTCGTACGCCCATTTTGGAGGAGACTGCGCTTTTCGCTCGTGGTGTTGGAACCGAAACCGATATCGTGATGAAGGAGATGTATACCTTCAGAGACCGCGATGAAGATTCTCTGACGTTGCGCCCGGAAGCCACTGCGTCTGTGGTCCGCGCCTATATCGAACATAGCCTTTACAACATAGGTGGTATCCAGAAGCTCTACTACATTGGCCCCATGTTCCGGCGCGAACGCCCTCAGAAAGGCCGTTACCGGCAGTTCTATCAAATCGGAGCGGAAGTCCTGGGCTCGCAGAATCCTTTGGTTGATGTGGAAGTCATTGAGATGCTCGTGCTCTTCCTTGGGCGTGTGGGGATTCGAGAGTATCAACTTCTCGTCAACTCCGTGGGCTGCTCGAGCTGCCGAGCGGCTTATCTGGAGTCATTGCGAGTGGCGCTTCAGGATGCGAAGGCCGGCATGTGCGTGGATTGCCAGCGGCGGGCAGACACCAACCCGTTGCGGGTGCTCGATTGCAAAGTGGAAGCGGACCAACCAATTATTGAGAAGCTGCCCATGATCATCGACCACCTTGACCCGGAGTGCCGCCAGCATTTTGAACGCGTCACGAGTGAACTTCAAGCTCGCGGCCTTGCTTATCAGGTCACGCCACGCCTGGTGAGAGGGCTCGACTATTACACCCGAACCACGTTTGAGATTACAAGTGGCGCGCTGGGTGCCCAGAATGCCCTGGTTGGGGGCGGACGCTACGATGGGCTTTCCGAGATGTTGGGCGGGCCTTCAACCCCAGGAATCGGCTTCTCCATCGGACAGGATCGTTTGATTTTGGCGGTGCAAGCCTCAGCCGTAATTCAATCCGAAAATCCGCTTGCGGCCTACATCGTCTGGATGGGAGAGCCAACGCTCGCTCCCGCCTTGCGACTGGTGCGGGAATTACGAGCACAGGGATTAAGCGTCGAAACCAATTATGACTCCATGAAAATCAAGAAGGCCATGGGAAACGCCAACAAACTTCAGGCGCGCTTTGCCATCATCATCGGTGAAGGCGAGCTTGCCAGCGGCAAATACCAGGTGAAGAATATGGCGACGAGCGAGCAATCGGAACTGGAACCCAGCACGATCGCGGAATACATGAAAGACAAATTAAGAATTAGGAATTAACGAAAGGCTCAATCATTTCGGCGATTCTTAGTTCTTAATTCCCAATTTTTAATTCCTCTTACGGTGGTGCTTGTGAAACTCGACCTTCTCAGCGATCGACAGCGAACGCATTATTGCGGCGAAATTCGCAAGGAGAACGCAGGGCAAACCGTTTTCCTCGCGGGCTGGGTGGACGTCCGCCGCGACCTCGGGAATCTGATCTTCCTCGATTTGCGTGACCACACGGGCCATGCCCAGATCGTCTGCAATCCCGCCGTCAGCGTAGAGGTGCACGACCGCGCCGAGGAGATTCGCGGTGAGTACGTCGTAGGTGTAGAGGGCGAAGTGGTGCTGCGCGCGCCGGGAACGGTGAATTCAGGCCTTGCCACGGGCGATGTGGAAGTGATGGCGCGCAAACTTCTGGTCCTGAATGAGGCGAAGACACCACCCTTCCCCATCGAAGACGAGATCAAGACTAGTGAAGAAACCCGCCTGCGCTACCGTTATCTCGATCTGCGCCGCGGACGCATGCAGCGCAACCTGCGCCTGCGTCATCGCTCCGGCCAGGTGGTGCGCACGCACATGGACGCGCACGGCTTCCAGGAAATCGAAACACCTTTCCTGACCCGGTCCACGCCTGAAGGCGCGCGTGACTACCTGGTTCCCAGCCGCCTGCACCACGGTCACTTCTATGCCCTGCCTCAGTCACCACAGCTTTTCAAACAGCTTCTGATGATTGGCGGCTTCGACCGCTATTTCCAAATCGTCCGCTGTTTCCGCGATGAAGACCTGCGTGCTGATCGCCAGCCGGAATTCACCCAGGTTGACGTGGAGATGGCCTTTCCCCAGCGGGAGGAGCTGTTTGGCATCATCGAAAAGCTGGTGGAGAAGCTCTTCGCGTTGGTCGACGTCAAAGTGACTCTGCCCTTCCCGCGTATGGCGTATGACGAGGCGATGGAAAAGTATGGCTCGGACAAGCCGCACACAGGATTTGGCCTGGAGTGGAAACGGATCACCCTTGCCCCCGGCGATGCGGAGAAGGTTCGAGTTACCGAACCCGTCAAAGCACTGCGCGTGCCGGGGTGGGGCACAGCTTCCCGAAGTCAGCTTGACAAGCTTCAGGAGTCCGCGAAATCACTCGGCTCGGACTGGTTCTCCTACATAAAGGTGAGTGCCGCGGAAGCCCAATCGCCTCTGGGTAAGCCGCTTGGCGCACCTGCAGTCGCGGCGCTTGCTGCCTCCGTTGGCGCCGAGGCCGGGGATCTGGTTTTGCTGCTGGGGCTGAGGTCTGCTTCAAGCCCCGGAGCGTTCCGCATGCTCGACAACGCTTCCGGCGATCTGCGGCTGGATATCGCGCGCAAGCTCGAATTGCTCAAACCCGGCACATGGAACTTCCTTTGGGTCGTAGACTTCCCGATGTTCGATTACGATGAGAAGGAAAAGCGTTTTGCCGCCATGCACCATCCCTTTACCTCGCCGCGGGAAGAGGATCTGGAGAAACTGGAAAGCGATCCCGGGGCCGTCAAAGCACGCGCCTACGACCTGGTGCTGAATGGCTCGGAAATCGGCGGCGGCTCGATTCGTATTCATCGCCAGGACGTGCAGCGGCAGGTTTTTAAGATGCTGGGCCTAAGCAACGAACAGGCGCGCGAACGCTTCGGATTCTTCCTTGAAGCGCTGGAATACGGCACGCCCCCGCACGGTGGAATTGCCCTCGGCCTTGACCGGATTGTGGCCTTGATGGCGGGAGAAGCGAGCATCCGTGAAGTCATCGCCTTCCCCAAAACCGCCAGCGCCATCGACATGATGTGCGAAGCTCCGGCTGGCGTTGACCCCGAACAACTCGATGATTTGGGGCTGTCGATTAAGAGAATTTGATTCGTCTCGCCGTTGCGCGAGTTGATCATCTGGCGTCGTGTCCGACATTAGAGTTGAGTATCGGCGAGACCCACTCCGTCTCGCCTCGACCGACGAAAACGCCTCGTCGGGCCACTCTTTCCCCCAAGGGGGCGAAGAGAGTAGAATCAACTCCCACCCAAGGGTCCGAGGGGAGTAAATTCAAATTACCGCCCCACTCGTTCATTCGGCGGCACTGGTAGAAAATTCTGATTACCTCTCCCCTCGCCCCCTTGGGGGAGAGGGGCCGGGGGTGAGGGGGTAGAGTTAGCATCCGCCAGGTTAGCTGAAGAGAATTAGGGCCAGCGCTCCCCCTAAGGAATTTCATTGAGCATCATCCGTATTTTGCCCGAAGCCGTTGCCAACAAAATCTCCGCCGGCGAGGTGGTGGAGCGGCCTGCGTCTGTAGTGAAGGAGCTTTTGGAAAACTCCCTGGATGCAGGCGCCAATCGCGTTGAGATCAATGTCGAGGGCGGCGGCAAGCGCTTAATCCGCATTGTCGATGATGGTCAAGGCATGACGCATGACGACGCGCTGCTTGCCTTTGAACGGCATGCCACCAGCAAAATTCGTTCGGCCGAAGACCTGTTCGAGATTTCCACCCTGGGCTTTCGCGGGGAAGCGCTGCCCTCCATTGCCGCCGTTTCGCGCCTGGTGCTGGAAACCCGCCACGCCTCGGAGAATTCTGGAACGCGCGTGGAATTCGCCGGAGGTAAGCTGCGCGATGTTAAAGAAGTTGCATGGCCGCAGGGTACCGGCATCGAAGTCCGCGACCTTTTCTATATTACCCCGGCGCGTCGCAAGTTTCTAAAGTCTGAGTCTACCGAACTGGGTCACATCGCCACCCTTGCCACCCACTACGCTCTGGCACATCCTGAGAAGGGATTCCTGCTGAGTTCCCTAACAAATACAATTCTCCAAGTTTCGCCGGTGGCGAATCATCGCGAGCGTCTGTATCAGGTGCTGGGTGGGCAGATTCTTGAACAATTAATGGAGATGACGCCTGTGGAGCGCCGAGTCCTGCCCGCCTACCCTGAACCGGGAGAAGAGGGCGAACCGCCGGAAGGGCCGCCTCTGGTGCGCGTGCAGGGCTTTATATCGCGGCCGGAAGTGCAGAAACTGAATCGCAATAATATCTATTTCTTTGTGAACCGGCGCCTGGTTCGCGACCGGCTGATTCTCCACGCCATTGCCGAGGCTTACCGAAATATTCTACCCTCCGGTGTTTTCCCCGTGGCCTTGATCTTTCTGGATATTCCTCCCAGCGAGGTGGACGTGAACGTTCACCCATCGAAGACCGAAGTGCGGTTTCGCCACGGTAGCTTTGTCCATGACCTGGTGCGCGATTCCATTCGTCAGACACTGCTGGCCACGCGTCCGGTGGCTTCATTCCCCGTTTCACGGTCAGCGCCACCCACAGGATTGGCGGAGGAAGCAGCAGACGTCGAGGACCAACTGGCAGAGGAGCCGCCTGTCATGCGTGGTCCTCAGATGCCGGCTCCCCCTCCCCGCCCCTGGGGCCGTTCTGCGGAAAGTCATTTCCACCTATCGCCGGCGCGTATTGAACCCCGAGCGCAACGATTGCCACTCGATTCCGCGCTCTCTCCCTACACCCCGGTTCTACCGATGCACGCTGAAAATACGGAGTCGCATGAGCCGGCCGCCATCCAATCCCCACGTGAATTGCCGCTGAATCTGCAGCCACTGGGACAGGTTCAGGACAGCTTTATCGTGGCCGTTAACGCCGAAGGCCTCTGGATAATAGACCAGCATGCCGCGCACGAACGCGTCCTGTTTGACCGCCATGTGCGCCACCGGCAGGAGAAGAAATTGGAAGTGCAGCGCCTGCTGATGCCGATCATTGTGCAATTGAAGCCAGAGCAGCAGGTGACCTATCAGGCCATTGCGGATGAATTGGCGGAAAATGGTTTTGAGGTTGAGCCCTTCGGCCAACGTACCGTGGCCATCAAGGCCGCGCCGGCGGACCTCCCGGCGGAAGAGGTCGAAAAGCTGATGGTTGAAATTCTGGACGGCGCCAGCCCGGAAAATGCTGCCCTGTCACTCGACGAGCTGCGCGGCCGGATTACCGCCTCCATCTCATGCCATGCGGCGATCAAAGTGAACATGGCGTTGGAGCCAAGCAAGATGGACTGGCTGCTGCAGGCGCTGGGAGGAGCGGACTGCCCCATGACTTGCCCGCACGGCCGCCCCACCGTGCTGCGGTATGGAATGAGGGATTTGATGAAGGCGTTTAAGAGAATTTAGGAGGAAATCGAGATTTGAAGATCGAAACTCGAAAATCCTACCGAGCCTCGATTTTCGAGTTTCGATTTTTCGAGTCCCGGACGACTAACAATTATGACCCAACCCTTAGTGATCACGATTGATGGCCCCGCCGGCGCGGGAAAGAGCACTGTCGCGCAAAGTCTTGCAGCGCGGCTGGGACTGACTTATATCGATAGTGGGGCCACCTACCGGGCGGCGGCGCTGAAGGTGCTGGAAGCCGGAATTGATCCCCTGGATGAGCTAGCCGTCGCCAGAGTAATCGCCTCGACCGAGGTACGAATCACCACCGGCGACGGAGCGCCTCATGTGCTGGTGGACGGCCAGGACGTCACGGCCCGCCTGCGCACGCCGGAAGTAACGCTGGCCGCAGCACAGGTCTCGCGCCTGCCGGAGGTACGATCCAAGTTGATCGAGATGCAGCGTGCTTTCGCGCAGGGCCGGGGTGTGGTCATGGAAGGTCGCGACATCGGCACCGTTGTCTTTCCCCAAGCCCAACTTAAGATTTTCCTCAAAGCCGATATGGAGGAGCGCGCGCGCCGCCGGTTGAAACAGGATTCGCATGATAGCCGCGTAGCCAGCATCGAGAAGACCGCTTACGAGATCGGACGCCGCGACCAACTCGATTCGGAACGAAAGATCTCGCCGCTCAAGCCCGCCGCCGATGCCGTGGAGATTGATTCCACAAATCTCCTCGCTGACCAAGTGGTGGAACAGATCCTCGCCCTCGCCGAGAAGAGAAGCTTGGGAGATCCGAGAAGGGTGAGCTAATACGCGGGGCTGTTTTCAGGTCCGCGCTTCCCTGTCCTCGAAGATTGATGTGAGATGAACGTTAGAAGGCGTTCCGAAACCCGCCCACAGGAAGATCACAGTCGAGTTCTCAACCTAACCCTAATCAAGCTGGCCCACACAATCATTTGGGCTTTTTTCGCAGGGTGCATCTTTGCACTCCCTTTGGCAGGCATGAAACGGCGTTTCGACTGGGCGCTTGCCCTGACCGCCGTAATCTTGGCAGAGTGCGTCACCATCCTGGCAAACCGGGGCAGTTGTCCCTTGACCGCTCTGGCGGCGAGATTTACGAAGGACCGAGCGGACAATTTCGATATTTACTTACCCCTCTGGCTGGCGAGGCACAACAAGGCAATCTTCGGCTCACTATTTCTTGCGGGAGAACTGATTGTCTTTGGGTATCGGCTGAGGGGATAGTAACGAAAGCACTAGCGGGGGGCCCGTCGAGAAAGGGTGTAGCCCCGCAACACTCCAAGAATCAAGGCGAGATTCTACTCGATCTCAAAACCCCGCCCTTTATAGCCGAACCGCCACGCTTACATCCTACCGCCGGGGCCGCCGCCGTTACTCATGGAAGAGAGAAATTCCTGGTTGGACTTGCTCTTCGCCAGCTTGTCGATGATCAATTCCATCGATTCCACAGGTGAGAGCGGATTCAGGACCTTGCGCAGCACCCAGATCCGGTTCAACTCATCGCGGGGCACCAGCAGTTCTTCTTTACGTGTGCCGGACTTGTTGAGGTCGATGGCGGGGAACACCCGTTTATCCACCAGTTTGCGGTCAAGGTGGACTTCCATGTTGCCCGTGCCTTTGAACTCTTCAAAGAT